>JAUZQA010000597.1 GCA_030705665.1 Bacillota bacterium | reverse complement strand
GGGAGCAATGATCATGAGCCAGGAAACCTGCCTGTTTTTACTCACCAAGCCTACGCGGATAGGGGGATATTAAGACAGAATGTTTTATTCTTCTTAACGTACATAACACCTCCTCCTTCATAGGGGGATTTTTTTATGGAAATAATTTTTTATTAGGATGGAGTGAGAAACATGGTTGGAAAGAGGTTCGCAAAAGCAGCTCTGATGCTTTTGCTTGTATTTGTTTTATTTTCCAGTGGATTTCAGGCTTTGCCTGCTGCAGCCGCAGCGGCATCAATTGGAACGGGGTCTCTTTTAGTTGAGGGGAGCCAGGAAACAGGGACCTTATTATCTGAAACACCAATACATTATGTCCAAGATGAAACAGCATTCGATGCTTTAGTAAACACGGTAGGAGCTAAAAATGTTGATGCTGCTGATACATCACTTGGAAAATCAATAAATGGCATTATGGGTCTGAGTTCAAAGGATACTTATTATTGGGCATTCTATGTGAATGGGATTGCTGCGTCTGTAGGTTCCAGCAGTTATAATGTCCATGATGGGGATAAATTAAGTTTCCGATATGTTGATTGGACAAAGCCATCAGATTCAGTTTCTTTAAAAGTATTGGGAAATAATGGCCAAAGTCTTTATGATTCTTCCCCATATAAGATTGATATTGTTGGCCAGCCTACGGCCCTTCAATTGTTGCAGGTCACCCTTGGCTCTGACAAAATAGGCTTACAGGATACCCAATATGGTCCAATGGTTATCAGCATTGATGGTACATCCGCACAAGGAAACAGTTATTGGGCATTCTACGTTAATGGTCAATACGCCAGCGTTGGAGCCGACAGTTATAAACTTCAACCTAATGACCAAATTACATTTAAACTTGAAACATACACTCCCACTAGTGACAACTCTAATTCCAGTGGGAATTCGAACTCCAATGGGGGATCCAACAATAATAATTCCGCATCTTCCAGCGGGTCAATAACATCAGTCCAATTGCAACATGCTATTGATTCCGCAAGTGAATATACTCTTAAAAATTGGTCTGATGACAATATCTGGGGAGCGATTGCTTTAAAACAAACAGGTAAAATAATACCGTCCAGCTTCCTTTCAAGTGCAAATCAAATTGTTCAAAAAAATAGCGGAAAGTTTCATTATATAACTGATTCTGAAAAATACACACTTGGGATTCTTGCAGCAGGTGGGGACCCGACCAATATTTCTGGTTATAATTTAGTCCAGAACATTTATAATGGCGATGTTACAAAACAAGGTATGAATGGCGAAGTGTATGCGCTCATTTCCCTTAAGAGTGTTAATTTCCCAATTCCTTCTTCAGCAACATGGACGGAAGAAAAATTAATTAATCAACTCCTGAGTGCTCAGCAGCAGGATGGCCATTGGTCATTAAATTCCACTGATTCATCAAGTGACATTGATATTACTGCAATGGTACTAACTGCTCTTGCACCATATAAGGATCAGACAGAGGTAAAAGATCATATTACTAAAGCTTTGGAATATTTATCGTCACAATATCTTGCATCAAAGGTGGATAATAGTTCAACTGCTGCCCAAATCGTATTGGCTCTATCTTCTTTGGGAATAGATGCAAATGGCTCTACCTTTATAAAGGATAATGTCAGCATCATGGAGTATTTTATGTCCTTTCAACAGAATGATGGAGGATTTGGCTATAAGCCAGGGAATACAAGCGATACCTTTTCAACTCCACAAGCATTTGAAGCTCTTGCAGCCTATCAAATGTATAAAAATGGAAATGGATATCTCTACCATCTGCCTATTTCCGCCCAAGGAATTGAACAAACACCACCTGTACAGACAAAACAAATTCAAGTTGTAGGCAATAAAGGCAACGTATTGCCAAATACTGCAACAAATGCAGAAAACATGGTACTTGCAGGTTTATTGCTCATTCTGGCTGGAACAACACTGGTTTATTTCCAACGAAAAAGAAGGGCATAATTTTGCCAAGAGTATCCCTCCTGCTTTCAAAGCTCGAGGGGTCTTTTCATGTAAATCGAATGGAAGGAGTTTCTCAAATGACACTCAGTCTTAAAAAATCAATTTCCTTAATTCTTACTTTTTTATTACTCATTAGTTTGATGGGCTGCAGCTCATCATCAACTACTAAAAGTGAGACTAACGACCATAAAGCGAAAGTAACGCAAGCAAAAAATGATAAAGAACAAAAAGATCCTGTTGGAGACACCAAATCGCACATACAAGATGCAAGCACAACAAATCAACCTAAAGCTGCAAACGCAACTACTCAAGCTGAAGCAGCAAAGCCAGAAACAAACCAGCAAACTGCATCTGCAAAGCCTAGTTCACCGGCACAGGTTGCACAAACATCTAAAACTGTAAATACTACAGCCAGCCAGCAAACACAAACAACGTCACCTGCACCTGCAGCACCGGCAGCTGCTGCTCAAGCTCCCGTTCAAACCGTTAAAATTTCGATTACTGGACCAAATGATCGACCTACGATTCTAAATGGGACAACGATAAATATTAAAGATAATGAAACGATTCTTGATGTACTCTTGGATGCTGCGGGAAAGAATAACATCGATGTAGATAAAACCGGGAGTGGAGCTACAGCATATGTCAGAGGCATTGATGGAATTTATGAACGGGATTATGGGGCCATGAGCGGCTGGATTTGTAAACAAAATGGGACAGGAATACCAAAAAGTGCCGGGGCTATTACCGTGAAAGCAGGAGATCAAATCGAATGGATTTATAAACAAGACTAGTTGGAGATAAAAATGAAAAATTTTAAACGAATGCATCCGCTTGTTTCGTTTTTCTATTATGTTGGTGCTTTATCCTTAATGATTATCCTTCAGCATCCGATTTTT
>JAUZQA010000596.1 GCA_030705665.1 Bacillota bacterium | reverse complement strand
CGTTGACCAATCCCATGATAGTTGTCTGCATCATCGAAGCATCTTTTCCTGCTCCCATGCTTTCAAAAATCCTTGGGGCATAGTATAAGGCAACATTGATTCCGACAAACTGCTGGAAGACAGAGAGAAGAATACCGATTACAATCACTGTTTTTCCGTACGTGAACAGTTTCCCTGATGAGTCATCCACCGATTGTTTAATCTGTTCTAGGATCGTTTTGGCTGCCTTAGTCCCATTAATTTTTGCCAAAATCCCTAACGCTTTGTCATCCTGATTTTTCAATGATAAATAACGAGGAGTTTCAGGCACGGTCAACAGCAGCAGTCCAAATAATAAAGCCGGAACACCACACGAAGCAAACATATATCTCCAGCCTACATCATTCACCCAGCTTTGTGTTTGTCCATGGGAGATGGAAAAGTTAACAAAGTAAGCAACCAGCATCCCAAGGATGATCATGAATTGGTTAAAGGATACGAGCCGGCCGCGCACATCTGCCGGCGCCACTTCCCCAATATACATGGGACAAACGGCTGAAGCGAGGCCAACACCAATTCCGCCTAAAATCCGATAAATATTAAAAGCTATCAATAAACCAATGGTAGGATGTCCTTTTTGAAAAAATAAAAACTCTGGATAAGCCGCTCCCAATGAGGAGACTAAGAAAAAGATGGACGCAATAATCAGCGAATTTTTGCGTCCAAATTTCGAGGCAAAAATTCCTGAGATGATCCCGCCAATAATACAGCCAATTAAGGCACTCGAAATGGTGGCTCCATGAATAAATGGTCCTAAGTGCAAGCTATCAATCAAATAAGCTTTTAATGATTCTTCCGCCCCAGAAATGACAGCGGTGTCATAACCAAACAGCAAACCGCCGATTGCGGCTACAAGCGTGATTCCAAAAAGATAAAGCGAGTTTCGTTTTTGCTCCATCGTTCTTCTCCTTTTATGTGTTTGGATTTTATTAAAAAAGGACCCGTCCAAGCCTCATGATTTTTCAGTTGACGGGTCCATGATGAAGGTTACACTTCTAAAAGGTATTGATTTAACGTAGCTTTTAATTGTTCCGTTCTGCCTGAGATATTTTTAATATTGTCTTTATCGAGAATATAATCCTCAAGGGTATGGAAGTTGGCACGTCCTTCAACGATATCCAGGCCGACGCCGCTAGCGAAACTGTTGTAGCGCTGCCCGATGAAATCATCAAAGACGCGGTCTTCGATTAATTTATGTGCAACCTTTAATCCTCTTGCAAAAGCATCCATTCCAGCCACGTGAGCGTAGAATAAATCCACTGGTTCGAAGGAGGTTCTTCTTACTTTTGCATCGAAGTTTAAACCGCCGCGTCCAAGGCCGCCATTTTTTAAAATTTCATACATGGCCAAGGTGGTTGAATACAAATCTGTTGGGAATTCATCTGTATCCCAGCCAAGAAGCGGGTTGCCCTGATTGGCATCAACAGAGCCAAGGAAGCCGCTTGTTCTTGCTACACGCAATTCATGTTCAAATGTATGTCCGGCAAGCGTTGCGTGGTTTGCTTCAAGATTTAATTTGAAATAGTCCTCCAGGCCATATTGTCTTAAGAAGGAAATGGTTGTTGCCGCATCGGTGTCATATTGATGTGTAGTTGGCTCTTTTGGTTTTGGTTCGATTAAAAATTGACCGTCAAAGCCGATTTCCTTCGCATAATCAACGGCCATATGCATAAATCTTGCCAAGTTATCAAGCTCAAGCTTTAAGTCTGTATTTAATAAAGTTTCATAACCCTCGCGGCCGCCCCAGAAAACATAGTTCTCTGCGCCAAGCTCTTTCGCGGTTTCCAAGCCTTTTTTCACCTGTGCTGCAGCATAAGCGAATACATCAGCATTGCTAGTTGTTGCTGCACCATGGACAAAGCGAGGATTACTAAACATATTTGCTGTGTTCCATAAAAGTTTGGTGTTGGATGTTTTCATGTACTCTTTGATCATTTCAATAATAACATCCAAATTTTTGTTAGTTTCTCTTAAAGTGTTTCCTTCAGGAGCGATATCGCGATCATGGAAGGCGAAAAATGGTACGCCCAGTTTTTCAAAAAGTTCAAATGCAGCTTCTACTCTTGCTTTTGCTAAATCCAGACCAGATAGGCCATTCCAAGGTCTTTGCATCGTCGCCACGCCAAATGGGTCCGTTCCGTCTGCCGTAAACGTATGCCAATAGGCAACAGAAAAACGCAATTGCTCCTTCATTGTCTTGCCGCCGATTACTTCCTCTGGATTATAGTATTTGAATGCCAATGGATTTTTTGAACCCTTTCCTTCATAAGCTACCTTGTTTACGCTTTCAAAATAAGTACGCAATGTTGATTGAACCATCTTCGATTCCCTCCTAATTTATAAATAATAATCTTTATTAACGAGTTTTGTTAGTTAGTTTATTGCTCGGATAAACTAACTTGATTTCATCTTAAACAATTAAAGCGCTTTAATCAATAGTTTTTTTAAAAAAATTTTTATGCAATTCTTATGCAAGTTAGCTTATAATAGTAATAAACTTATAAGTGTAGGGTTACACTTAATTTGTCGGGAAAACAAACGAGGTGTATAAAAACTTGGTAACTGCAGATCAAATGTTAGTTAAAAAAATAAATCAACAAGTACTTTTAAATGAAATCGTTTCCAGCTCTCCTATCTCGCGGGCCAGCTTATCGGAAATAACCGGATTAAATAAATCAACGGTTTCTTCTCAAATCAGCACATTAATAGAGAAAAATCTTATTTTCGAAATTGGCCAGGGACAATCAAGCGGAGGCAGAAAGCCAGTCATGCTTGTATTTAATAAAAATGCCGGGTTTTCAATCGGCATTGATCTTGGTGTGGATGATCTAAATGGGATTTTAACCGATTT
>JAUZQA010000595.1 GCA_030705665.1 Bacillota bacterium | reverse complement strand
TCAAGACCCGAGAGGTGATTTTGGACGTCAGGAAAGACAACGCGAAGTTATTACGAAAATCATCAATAAGGGCAAATCGCTTCAAACCTTAACCAATTACAACAATATTCTTAAGGCTCTTGAAAATAACATTCAAACAAACTTTACTTTAAATGACATGATTGCGATCCAGTCATCCTATAAACCAGCTGCAGCAACTATTAATAAAATTGAAATTAAAGGAAATGACGATACGATTAACGGAATCTATTACTATCATGTTGATGATCAAGAAAGACAAAGTCTCTCAGATCTTATGCGTGAGTCACTCGGTTTATCAACCGATCCTGTGGCAAAAATTAACCTTGGTATTGAATCAAACGTTAATAGCGGCTATCAAAGCACTACCAGCCATACCATCAATCGTACATCAGGCTATATCAATAAAACACAGCACACTTATATAAACAACAACAAGATTAATGTAAATAGCAAAAGCTAAAGAAATTAGCCTCATGTAAAATAACGGTCAATTCCTGACCCAGGTATATGATAGTTTGCGAACCATCCGGAGATGTATCCGGATGGTTCTTTAGATTGTCGAGAAAGGGGTATTTTCCCGATAATTTTTTATTTTACCAGAATTTAAATAATAAAATTTTTTGATAGTTCCTGCAAATGGGCCTGTTTATTTCCGCTCCAGGCACTCGCTTTCCGCGGGGAGGTCCTGGAGCCTCCTCGGCGCTCTGGCGCCTGTGGGGTCTCCAGTGACCTCTGATCCCGCAGGAGTCGAGTACCCTCCGCTCCAATCAACAGGGAGACAAAATCAACCAATTGTATTTCAACACACTTTTTTATCTAACTTTACTAAGTGTCTTGCAATATTTTTTATGTTTTGGCATGCTGCAGTAGATGGTCATCAGGTACCAATTCATCAATAGATACAAATTTATATTCATTTTGGCTTAAACATTGGTTTAACCACCTGTTTGATATATTAGTTGAGCTGAAGAACTTTATTGAAAACACTCGTTGATTGGCGCGGAAGGCACGAAGACTCCTGCGGGAGTGAGGGGCTGGGGAGACCCCCCAGGCGCTTTTCGCGCCGAGGAGGCTCCCCGGCACGCCCGCGGAAAGCGAAGTGCCTGGAGCGCCAATCAACAGACTTGTTTAACAGCCTATACACTAATACTATTTCACAATATTAACACGGTGAATTATTAAAATAATCGAATGAAATGATAGGCTACCGAGTTTTGACAGCCTGAAGAACCATCCGGCGATGTATCCGGATGGTTCTTTCTATAAGAAATAAAAAGAAAGAGCCTAAAATTTACAAGCAATGCTTGCAAATTTTAGGCTCTTGTCTATTCATAAAACTTACTGCGGTAAGCAGCATTATTGAAATGTCCAAAAACACATCAATCTTCATTTTTATACTTTGTTCTTTTGCTATATCTAAATTGTGTCCAGGCAGCTTGATTCGCTTCGATCTCCATTTTATCTTCAAGAGGTTCTAATTTTTTACCTGTTTTTCGCTCATATGCTTTTTCAATGAGATAGTCCGCAATTTTAGGGTTTTTTGGCAGAATCGGTCCGTGAAGATAGGTACCAATAAGATTATTGTAATGAAGTCCTTCTTCGCCGCTCTCTTCGTTATTCCCATAACCATTAATCACCTTTCCGAGTGTTGGAAAGTCGTGATAGGTTCTGCCAGCGTGGTTCTCAAAACCAACCACTTGTCCAAATTGTTCAGATTCTACTAAGAGATTGGTCATGAGTCTCGTATCGCCCGCTACTGTATGAAACGGTAGAATTCCCATACCTTTAATTTTTTCACCGTTTTTCGTTTGGTAATAATCTCCTAAAAACTGGTATCCACCACAAATAGTAAGACCGGATACGCCATCTTCTATCCATGCTTTCAATTCATGAACAAGCGGGGTAAGTCTGTTGGTCGCTATAGCCTGTTCGCGGTCACTTCCACCGCCAATCATGAAGATATCGCATCCTTGAGAATCTGCATCACCTGGGTTCTTAATTTCCTTTACCTCAAGGGTAATACCCCTCCATTCGCAACGCTTTTTAAAGGATATTACGTTTCCTCTGTCCCCGTACAGATTCAGTGTGTCTGAACAGAAGTGGTATAGGAGAAGATTCATCGTTTAACCCCCCCTTTAATGAATTTTCCTCTTCAAAAGAGAGAAGAGATACCATTGGAGCAAGACAAGTATAAGTTGCCATAATATAAGTCGGTAATCCTTTTGTTTTTGCAAAAAGTACGGCTTCTTTCAGTTCAGGCAGGATGGTAATCTTTTCTTCCGGAATTCCAGCATACTTCATTCTGAGCGCAGCATCGTAGGCCCGTTTTCCGCTTGCAATAAATGACTCTACCTCTGCTTGGTTTGCTACTTCCATATCAATATCCCATATCCACGAGATGTCTTCTCCGTCTGCAAGAAGATCGTTTAGACAGAAAATGAACTGTTTCTTCTCTTGAGATTGAAAATATTCAAAAAGAGTTACATTCCCGCCGGCAGGGTTTTTTACCAGATTGAGCTTCCATGGATGGAGGCCAACTCTAAATTCTTGCATTCTTCCTGATGCTTTCGTGTATGAGGTAAAGCCTTTTTGGATATCATTCTGCTCCATGCCCATTAATTTACACATACAAATCGCTAAAAGAGCATTATAGGAATTGTACATACCATTTAAACCTGTTCGATAGTTCTCGCCGTTTACGATGAGCTGAATTCCTTTTTCCCCTTGTTTTGCTTTTTCCACTGAAAAGGTTGTTTCAGGTCGTGAAAATCCACAAACGCATTCGTAATGACCTAATTGGCCATAGTGTGTCGCATGATAAGTTAACTCTTTTTGGCAATGAGGACAATATCTGGATTCACTCATCTGATAGGTTG
>JAUZQA010000594.1 GCA_030705665.1 Bacillota bacterium | reverse complement strand
TTGGCGGTTAATCCTTAAGATTGATAGCATTCCATTCTAGACTTTGAAAACCTTAAAAAAAGGTAGTAAAATAATAGTGAAAATTCAATACCATTATTTTATTTAGGCATTTATTTTCTTGGGGGGGAATTAACATGGATAGTTATGTAATATGTAGAAACTGTTTCTGTGAAAATCCACATACGAAAATATATCAATGCAGCGGTTGTAACAAGTATTTTTGTGATGAATGCAAGGAGAAAAATAATAAATGCCCTCACTGTGGTATTGAAGCTGGTACGTATGAGGTAAAAGGTGAGATTATTACAAACAGATAGAATTAAAATTGAAAAGCGGGAATAAATCCCGCTTTTTTGTTCGATTAAAAAGCTCTGCTATTCTCTTATTAACGTCTGCTGGACCTACGACCTGCCCCCAGACTCGAACTGCTGCTGGAACTGCGTCTGAAACGGCGGCTTGAACGATGACTTGAACTACTTCTTGAATGGCTGGAACGTCTTCTTGAACGACGGCTTGAACTGCTTCTAGTATGTTGACTCGAACTTCTCCTTGTGTGACGGCTTGAACTGCTTCGATGTGATCTAAATATAACAAAGAAACGTGTATGACTGCTCGAACTGCTGCTTGAGCTACGGCTTGAGCTGTGCCTCGAACTGCTGCTTGAGCTGTGCCTTGAACTCCGACTTGAACTGCTGCTTGATGAGCTGCTGCTACGTCTCGACCTTCGACTTGATCTACGTATTGAGCTGCTGCTTGACCTCTGTCTTGAACTGCGTCTGGAGCGCTGCCCACTTGGTTCCTGCTGCATAAATTCACTTAACCCTAAATTCTCAACCTTTTTAACAGCTTCTTGAATCTCCAATCCTGAAAAAGTATTCACAATCATCATCTCCATTTTGTAACGTCAGCAGATGCTGCTGATTCTTTTGCACCATATAGTATGATAAAGATATAGAGAAAGCGCTTGTTTTTAAAATATAAAATCAATGAAAAAAAGAGCATTTCTCAATGAGAGAAATGCCCCTTTGTAGCTATCAACTGAATATTTTTTTATCCATGTTTTATTTAATTGGAAAGACTAAAAAAACTCTTTAATTGACGAGCGATTTCATTTTTGTCCGCATCGACAATTTCCTTATATTGCGGTTTATCAAACAACTGACTGATTTCCTCAGGGAATGTCTGTTTAATATCACAAAGTTCAATTGATTCATTGAATTTTGCTGGATGGGCTGTTGCCAAGGTGACACAAACCTCCCCCGCTTGATTACATGTTTCGTAGGCCGCGACACCACAAGCAGTATGCGGATCCAGTAAATAATTTGTTTCATCATAGTATTTGCTGATTGTTTGCAGGCATTCTTTTCCAAGTACTCCATGTGCTGTGAAATCCGCTTTAACTTGACGTAACTGATCCAAACCAACAATAATTTTTCCCTCTGCTTTGAATTGATTCATGAGGGCAGAAGTTTCGTTTGGACTTTCCTCAAGCAAGTAGTACAGATATCTCTCAAAATTGCTTGCAACCTGGATGTCCATTGAAGGACTATATGTGCTGCGAAACTCACCTGGCTCGTAAACTCCATCGTGGATAAATGTTTCCAAAATATTATTTTCGTTTGTAGCCACAATAAGCTTGTCTACAGGCAGACCCATTCTTTTTGCCAAATATCCAGCAAAGATATCACCAAAATTTCCGGTTGGGACACTAAAGTTAACCTTTTTAACGCTTGTTTCCTTTTCCACTTGGAAATAGGCATAAAAATAATAAACGGTTTGTGCTAAAATACGGGCAAAATTAATGGAATTAATGGCCCTTAGGTGATACTGATCTTTGAAGTCTAAATCTGCGAATAATTCCTTGATGATCCTTTGCCCATCATCAAACGTTCCCCTTATCGCCAAATTCAATACATTTTTATCATGAACAGTCGTCATTTGTAATTCTTGCACTTTACTTACTTTTCCTTCAGGATGCAAAATACAAATCCGTATACCTTCTTTTCCCCTTACACCTTCAATGGCTGATGCACCAGTATCTCCGGAGGTCGCTCCAAGGATATTGATGGTCTCACCTGTCGTTTTAGATATATAAGAATATAAATTCCCTAAAAATTGCAGTGCGACATCTTTAAAGGCAAAGGTCGGACCATGGAACAGTTCCAACACATACATGTTTTCCTTTATCTTTTTCACAGGCGTCACTTCAGGATCTCGGAAGGTTGAATAACTTTTCTCGATTAGGTTCTTTAGCTCATTGTCAGGAATTTCACCATCAACATAATAGGAAATGATTTCGTATGCCAATTCCTGATAGGTATACTGTTCCATTGCTTTCAGCTTGTCTGCAGGAATTTGCGGGATTTTCTCCGGAACTAAAAGTCCTCCGTCATTTGCCAGCCCCATTAAGACCGTATCAATAAAACCAATATTCCTTGTATTTCCCCGTGTACTCACAAATTTCATAATGATCCTCCAATAATAAATAAACTTATTACTATAGTACCGTAATATTAAATGCAAGTTAATATATTCAATATATTTTGACTTTTTATTTTGGACTTGTCAACTTTTAGACAAACATTAAAGTTTCAACACTGTTTCCCCAATTTCAGGATTTACAGTTTCAAAGGCCGCACATGCGGATTAATTGCTCCTTCATCCATTAACCTAATAATGGAAGGAAATCTGTTTAATCCATGGGAATATACCCCATCGCAACTGTTATCAGCTATGATCGATGCTGCGGTCTCAACTGTTTCTGATTCAAAACCCTTTTTGATCAGAACTCTTTTGAACTCATTTTTCAATTCATTATATGGTACTCGCATGATTGACCTCTCCTACAATATTAATTGAATTATACATCAATTCTTATTCTCGACAACTATAATAAGACA
>JAUZQA010000593.1 GCA_030705665.1 Bacillota bacterium | reverse complement strand
TCCTTCTGCTTCAAGTAGCTTTTCTTTAAAGGACGTCCGATTCCCGGCGTAACCAACTAAATCCCCGCTTTTGCCAATTACTCGGTGACAGGGAATAATGATTGGGATTTGATTCGCTTTGTTTGCCTGTCCAACCGCTCTAACTGCTTTAGGATTACCAATCATTTCAGCCACATCAGCATAGCTCCTGACCTCACCGTATGGAATTGTCAGCAGCGCCTCCCAAACCTGTTTTCGAAAATCAGTTCCTTCAATCGAAAGAGGTAAATCAAATTGTTTTCGTTTTCCACTGAAGTATTCATCTAATTGGCGAAGAGCTTCACCACAAAGTTCCCGGTCTTCCACAATCTCAGGGTTATTTGTGAGATACTCCTCCCATTGGTCATCGAAGATTTCAATTCTTTTGATGCCCGTTTCATCTGCGATCACCCGAATAGTGCCAATTGGCGATTGGTATTGGCCATAACCTGTTTTCATACGTTTCCCCTCTTTATATTCGATTAATTTAAACCTTGGGACCTTACCGTGCGATTTTTAAAAAGCAAGAGAAAATAAAGAATCATTGAAACAAGTACGGACACACTTGCAATAATGTAGATAAATCGATATCCAAACAGTTGAGCAATTTGCCCGAACACCATTGCTCCAACTCCAATGCCCAGATCAAAAAAGGAGAAAAACGTCGCGTTCGCCATACCTTTTCGATTCATTGGAGCTTGATCAACAGCCCAGGCCTGCAGTGCCGGCTGGACACTTCCGAAGCCTAAACCGTAGAGAATCGCTGCCAGAAAAAGAATAGTGGTATTTGGCAGCCAGGCCAGCAAAATCATTGCCGCAAAAATCATGATTTCTCCTGGAATGACTACAGCCTGATGCCCTCTTTTGTCATAGATTTTGCCAGCGAACATTCTCGTTATTAATACACCTAGAGCATACAGTAAAAAATACCATTGAATTCCTGATATATGCTTTTCTTCTGTATATAAAGGAAGGAATGATGCAATCCCTCCAAATGTGGTGGTAATAAAAAATAAAAGTAATGATGGCTGTAAGGCTGTTTTTTCGTAAAAATCAAACCTTTTATGTTTCGATACGCCGGGCTTCTTTTCTGCCTTTTTATATTTAATTTGCGATGCAAGGATTAATGCGATTAATCCGCATCCTGCACAAATGAAAAAAAAGACTGTAAAAGAAAGTTTTGCTGTGAACGCAAGACCAAGTGAAGGGCCAAAGGCCATCGCAATATTTCCCGATAAACCGAAAAAGCCCATACCTTCTCCCCGTCTTTTTGGTGGAATTAAGTCAGTGGCAATCGTTCCGGATGCAGTTGTGGAATAACCCCAGCCCACTCCTTGGACAACACGCATGACAAAAAGGAACAGGATACTCATGGCAAAAGCATATGAACCTACCGACAAAATAAAGATAGAAAGTCCAAATATATAAACAAAGCCCCTTCCTCTCGACTCAAGGGCATGTCCTGCAAACGGCCTGAGCAATAATGCAGAAAAGGTAAAGATCCCCACAACAAAGCCAATCAATTGGTCATTGCCGCCTAGTTTTTCAACAAAAAGAGGTATCGTCGGCAATGTCATCTGGAAGCCAAGGAAGATAAAAAAGTTAGCAAAGAGGATGAAGATGAAATCTCTCGTCCAAATTTTTTCCTTACCTATTTGGCCTTGATGTTGTTCTTTAGGTAATTGTTCTTCCATCTTACGCTGATTACTCCTCTCCTTTATGGATTATTAAAAAAACGAGTATTACATTGCTAGAGTATTTTACCATACCTTATTTATTTTTTAACTTCAATGAGAAAAACGCTTCTTCCTGGTGAAGAAACGTTTCTCTTGATTTTAAGCTTGGATTAAACGGGCTAATGTTTGGATTTGTCCTAAATGAAGAGCTTCATGAAAAACGCCAAAGCTGGCAAGTTCACCGAAGGTTTCGCATCCTAATATAGGTTTTTCTAATGGTTGGGTTAACTGGCTTGACGGGATTTTGTTAACTCGCTCGAATTGGTCCTCTAACTGCTTGATTAAAACTGAAAAAGAAGGAACGTCTTCGGTCCAATCCTGAGGTTTTGTGCCACCGCCAAAGAATTCTTTATAGCTTGCCGGTATGTTCGTTGATTTTGTTGGATAGCCAAAGAAAAATTGCTCAGCAATTGTTAAGACATGACCAACCTGCCAATGAATATTGTTATTAAATCCTTTAGGTTGAATCTCTACGATTTCAGAATCAAGGTCTTGGACTCTTTTAACGAATCTGCTTCTTGCCATTTCAAACTGCTTAAAGAATACTTCACTCATATTTCGGCCCCCTAAAATATTTTAGTTAAGATTAATTTTAGTATTAACTGATAGGTTAATTCAACTTTTAAATTCGATGATTTCACTTTTCTTATTTAGGAAATTCTATTTTTAAAAGGAGGTTATGAATAATGGCAAGAAGAAGAAGGATCCTTGTTCCGGAGGCCAGGAATCAATTAGATCAGTTGAAAGCGAAGGTTGTGAATTCTCCGAATCCAGAGCAGGCAAAATTTGAGGCAGCAGAAGAAGTCGGCGTACCGCTTAAGCATGGTTACAACGGCAGGCTTACATCACATGAAGCAGGAAAAGTCGGCGGCCGTTTGGGTGGAAGTATGGTCCGTGAACTGGTGAAAATGGCGCAGGAAAATTTGAAAAATCAATAGCAGGGAGGGTCTAGCAGTTTCTGGCCCCCTCTTTTCAGTCGAAATTTATCGTAAAAATAAATTTGACAATTCTGTGACAATTGTTAGAATATTCTGTATAAAGGGGGGTTATTACCTTGAATAAAAAACAAACTTATGATTTATACATTTTTAAGAAAACTACCTATCTAGGGATATGCATCGGGTTTGCTATTTTTTTATTCAGTATT
>JAUZQA010000592.1 GCA_030705665.1 Bacillota bacterium | reverse complement strand
TACTGAATGCCTAAAGCCTTAGCTACTTGATCTAATTGTTCATTCATCCATTGTAGGTAGGTCTTGCCCTTAGGTTCTGTTTCAGTGACTTTTACAACTGGAACTCCAGAGGATTTGGCCATTTTTACAAGATTGTCAACTGTTGGACTAGAGTTTTGTACATTATATACAAATAGTTTAATTTTTTTACCTTTTAGATCATTTTGTAATTTACCTACATCTGCAGCGGAGGGTTCAGAGCCGTTATCGATTGCAAAAGAAAACTTCTGATCATTTACTTCCAAATTAAGTGCATTAGCCATGTAATCAAAAACAGGCTCTGAAACATCAATCTTTGTTCCAGAAGTTTGTTTTAATTTCTTAACTTTTTCCTGAAGGGGTGCTAATGAATCTATATATGTTTGAGCATTTTTTTGATAAGTTTGTGCCTGACTTGGATCAAGCTTTGCCAAATCATCTGCAAGTTTCTTCGCAAGTTTCGGCATCGTGTCAGGATTGTACCAAATATGTTCATTTTCTCCTTCTTTTTTGCCCATCACGTCATCTGCAACTTTTGTAATAGATTTCGATTTGGAAGACGAATCAGCATTAATCAACTTATCCATCCAACTGTCATAACCGACACCATTATAGATAATCATTTGAGAATTACTAACCGTTCTAGCTGCATCTGGAGTCGGTTCATAGTCATGCGGGTCTGTGTTAGGATTGTCTAAAATATCTGTAACTTCCACATGGTTACCACCAACAGCTTTTGCCACCTCTCCATAAAAGTTCTCTGCAGCCACGATCTTAATTTTTCCAGACGAATTTGACTTTGATGCAGATGTATCGTTCGAAGATGAACTACAAGCACTTAGGAGAAAGATTAATGACGCCGATGCTGTGAGCCCAGTTAATTTTGTGATCACTCTTAATTTTTCCATACTTTACTACCCTCCTAGATTCAAATAGTGCTATACAGTGGTTACCTCAATAGGTTTCATCCGTTCTTTAAAAGTTTTCCATCCAAGGGAAATAAAATACAATACCCCCTCAATCGCCGTAATTAAAAAGCTTATTGGCAAGTTTGTATAATAGCCAACAACTAATCCGATCCATACCCCAATTAAGGCGATTAGCGAGGAAATCAATATCATTCGTCCGATTGAATGAGTTAGATTACGAGCAGCAGCTGCAGGCGTAGTCATTAGAGTAAAGACCAGCAAAGCCCCAACCATCTGTGAAGCCTCTGTGGTAGCAACCGCAAGTAAGAGTAAAAAGCTAATAGAGATCAAACGGATTGGCAATCCTGCCGCTTGAGCTCCCACATGATCAAATGAATCGAAATTTAACATTTTATAACCTAGTGTTAGTAACAGAAGAACTAAAATGGATAAAAGCGAAATTTGCCATACAGCATTAGAGCTTATGCCAAGTATATTTCCAAAAAGTAGTGAAGTCATCGAGTTAGCGTTTTTGGTTGAAAGGGACAAAAACAACAATCCAAGACCAAGGAAGACACTTAGAACAACGCTAATGGATACCTCGCGTTTAAAGACCTTGACCCCCATCTGACCAATCGCGAGTGCACTGGCAATCGTAAAAAGAAGAAACCCATTTAAAGGGCTAAACCCCATATACACAGCAAAGGCAGAACCAGAGAATCCAATGTGAGAAAATGTATGGGCAATAAAAGAGCTATTTCTAGCAATCACGTATACTCCTATTACACCACACATAATGGATACAATTGTTCCAGCTATAAAAGCATGTTGCATAAAATCAAAATGAAACATAAATAAACAAGCACCACCTATTCCGCCTATGTATGCACACAAATTGATGCGGCGGTTTCTTTTGTATTTGCAAATGAGACTAAGAGATTTGAACCTGCATGTACGACCTCTACTGGCATCCCATAGAGTTTAGATAAAACAGAGGACTCCATGATTTCACCGACTGTTCCAATAGCATAAGAGTCCTTGGTCATGTAAAGGATTTTATCCGCATATCTAGAAATCAGATTTACGTCATGACTTACAAATAAAACAGTTATTCCCCGTTCACGACGGACTTGATCCACTACAAAGGCAATTGTTTCTTGAGCACCTGGATCTAAATTTGAAGTAGGCTCGTCAAGTAACAATATTTGCGGGTTTCTCACCAACGCTTGAGCTAAAAACAGCCGCTGACGTTGGCCACCTGATAATTTTCCAATCGGTTTATCCGCAAAATCCATTGAATTCGTCAATTCCAATGCCTCTTCAACAATGGTTCTATCTTGGAGAGATAGCCATGGTCTAAATTTATGTGGGAGCCCTAAGCTGACAAAATTCCGAGCTGATAACGGTGTATCAGGATCGATTTGTCTGGATTGTGGTACATACCCAATTCTAGAGTCATTTTCAATTTTAACAGTACCTTCCTGTGGTTTAATCATGCTAAGTAAGACTCTCATTAGAGTTGTTTTCCCTGAACCATTCGGGCCAATAATTCCTAAAAACTCACCAGATTCAACTGAGAAAGAAACGTCTCGTAAAACCCATTTCCCATCAAAAGATACATTTACATTTTTAAGGGTTACAGCTTCAGTCAAATCTACACATCCTTCTTGAATAAAATAAATCGAAATCGTTACTATTCATAAATAGTAACGATTTCGATTTAATGTGTCAATTACTTTTCTTTGGAATATAAATTAATTAAAAATTACCACATTTTACAATTACAAGTACTACTTCCCCTTCCGTTTCCACCTGCTTGGTTAAATCATTTGAGGGAAGAATGATATCCCCTTCATTTGGAACCAAGGAAGATGCTGGTTTTAAAAACAAAAATGGTTCTTTGAGATTTGCTTTCCCTCCAGTCTCCTTTGTGTGTCCCCCATATGGTATTGCATTATTGCTTTTGCGAAAGCATGGTTTTA
>JAUZQA010000591.1 GCA_030705665.1 Bacillota bacterium | reverse complement strand
TCTTAATAAAACCTGGTTATCCTCATTGATGTTAATTTGTTTTTCTAAGTGTAAAGTCATAATTGGACCGTTCTCATTGTCTGAATATGACACCGGTTTTATAATTCCTGTATGAACAAGGTAATTAAGGCTGGATTGATCTGATATAGGCACATATCCATTATCAAATAAAATATGTGTCATTTCTTTTAAAAATTCAATTATAAATTTAGCTGGCCCAAAAATGGTTCCTGCGCAAAGAATGGGTTGGTGCTGTATAGCGGACAATACTTCATCACCAAACTTTGTTCGTATCCATAGTACATTATATTTATTTTCTTGGTGTATTAACCACGCTTCTTTTGTAACTGTTATTGAGTCCTGACTCCAGTTTTCTAGAAATGGGTTAGTTTGAAAAAATACATCCCTTACATCCGTTAATAAGATATTATTAAAACGATGTCCTTCTGCAAGTAAATATTTATAATAAAGAGAAAAGCGATAATCATGGATCCTAAAGTTGCTTTCAGAACCTACTCTTTGAATAGGTATTAAGGTAACATCTAATTTTATATCCTTTAAAAATTCTTGAATTTTATTATCAGTATTTTCAAAAAATAAAACCGTTTCACCTGAAAATCCTGTTCGTTCAAGAGATTTAAAAAATAATTTTATATCTGCCATTGGCAAATTTGAAATAGCACCCATAATAAGATCTTTTCTTGGTTGCAAATCCCCCATTACTAACACCGCCTATAATCAAATTGGAATTGAAACCCGTTATTCAGTTGTAATTTTTCAAAACAGTTTCTGCTTTCTAAAATATTCTTAATTACCATCATGTGTGTATGGTTTAGAAAACAATTGTATAAAAGGAAATTTATTAATTTTAAGTTAGTTTTTTGCTGCAAGACTTTTTTTACGTTATATACCAAAGGACAAACAAAAATGAAGGTAGCTTGATTGAAAGGTTAAAGGCATGAAGCAAGCTAGTTGTTTCAATTCAGAGTACGCTTCTAAGGAGTACATAAGTTTTCACCGTAACTTAAATGTTTTTTTACACATTCCAATCTATGTTTCTAGCAAGTTGATTTGCTAAAAAGAGGGAGTCATGTGTTCCTGCATCGATCCACCAGCCATGAAAAACATCAAATGTTAATTGATTATTTTTAATATATGTGTTGTTAACATTTGTTATTTCCAATTCACCTCTTTCCGAAGGTGTAATTTTATTTATAATTTCAAAGACATTGCTATCGTACATATAGATTCCAGTCACAGCAAAATTGCTTTTAGGTTCTTGTGGCTTTTCTTCAATACTTACAATCAAGTTTTCCTGCAGTTCAGGTACACCATAACGTTGTGGATCTTCAACCTGTTTTAAAATTACTTTGGCACCTTCACCTTGTTTTTTAAAACTCTCAACAAAAGGAGTTAGATCATCTGAAAAGATGTTATCACCCAAGAGAACTAGGATAGGTTCTTGATTGGCAAATGATTTTGCAACTTTTAATGCATGGGCAACACCGCTAGCATTTTCTTGAATCCGATAAGTAAGGGAAACGTTAAATTCTTCTCCACTTCCTAATAATTGAATGATATTCCCAGTTTGTTGACGATCCGAAACAATAAGAATCTCAGTTATTCCAGCTTGCCGTATTTTATTAATTGCATGAATGATCATCGAATACTTTCCAACTGGCAAAAGATGTTTAGTAAAAACTTTAGTTAGCGGGAAAAGACGTGAACTAGTCCCACCAGCAAGTATAATCCCTTTCAATAGTGTATAGCCTCCTTGAATGACAGTGGTTTTATAGATCCAATTAATTTTTTTGAGTGGTTTTAAAATGTAAATGTTAAGGATTTAAGTTTCCAATTTATTAAAAAACCACATACTAAAATATTATTAAGGAGTTTCTGATTTTGTGAGTAATATTAATTGATTAGCTTCAATAATTTGTAATTCTGTCAAACTAGAAATTTATACGAAGAATGAATTTGGAATGGTTTTAACCTATGAAAAAAGGGCTTAAATGATTTAAATTTCCCGAACATTCAGTTTAAATAAACATACAATTTAATAGTTGCATGTAATTTTATGGAAAGTTCATGTGGAAGTTTTACATGAAGATATGTAGATTTACTTAACTATTAACACAATGAAAACTAGCGTTCATAAATTAATAGTTAAGCCCATTTTAAAGACAGAGGTGTAAAAATATGTTATGACGACTCAATGCGCATTTCCCATGAATGATGGGTCAACGGGCTCAGTCCAGGTAATGTTTAATGGTAATACTGCGTTGATTCAAGTTTGTAATACAAGCACCAATGGCAGTAAAATTATTGAATTTTGTTTTAATACAAACAATACGGGTACCTTAACATTGGTAGGAGGAACTTTAAATACAACAGGAAATTGTAATTCCTGTAATCTAGGAAATTTCAAGTATGGAATTAATCTTGCCACAACTCCAATCAACCCAAATACTTGTCAAACATTCACAATTACCTCTACTGTTAATTTTCAGGATTCCGATTTTTTAGGACAGTCCGTAGCTTTACACTTTGGAGGAATAAATCCGAGTCTTTGCGCTTCTGATACATTTTCTTTTAATTGTTGTCATGTCCCAACCGAAACAGAGACAGAGACAGTAACTAAAACGGAAACAGTCACGGAGACGGAATCCGTTACTGAGACAGAATCCGTCACGGAGACGGAAACAGCAACTGAAACCTTCACGGAGACGGAAACAGCAACCGCAACCTTCACGGAGACGGAAACAGCAACTGAAACCTTCACGGAGACGGAAACAGCAACTGAAACCTTCACGGAGACGGAAACAGCAACCGCAACCATCACGGAGACGGAAACAGCAACTGAAACCTTCACGGAGACGGAAACAGCAACTGAAACCTTCACGGAGACGG
>JAUZQA010000590.1 GCA_030705665.1 Bacillota bacterium | reverse complement strand
TGCTCCAATTGCGATAACAAGTAAAAAGAATGCTGAAAGCGAATCGACACGAAACCTTAGTTCCACGTCAGAAAAAATGGTCCAAGCTGTAATTGAAATCGGCTGGTTTGTTACTAAAATGAATATGGCAGAAACCGCACCTAGCAATCCTCCGAAGAAGGAGCTGCCATGTGAGACGTAGTTTGCCCATTTAGCTTTACCGTTTAAACTAATCCCACCGAATGCACCAATGAGGAAAAGCAATAATGATAACTCAAACAGTTGTTTTGCTAACCCTTCCATGTAATCTCCCCTATATATTTCTATTTTCTAATATTCAATAATTCAAATATAGTGATTTTTAGATACTTTAACAAGTAAAAATTTTGTTTTCCCATTATTTCTTAATTTTCACTATTTTTTGCAAAAAAAAATACAGGAAACTTCTATAAAAACTTGATCATAAATATATGTTATTTCTTTTTATTTGGGCATATTAAAAAACGATAAAAGAGGAAAGCGAGATGGAAAAATGTCTAAACAAGGAAGACAAAATAAAGATCAAACGAGGGAACAAATTGAAAAGCAGGATAAAAGAAATGATGTTGAGTTGGGGAACGAATTTCAAATCGGAAATACTAAATCTCAAAGTCAGAAAAAAAGCGGCCGTCAAGTCAATAAAAAATAGCCTCAAAATTGAGGCTATTTTTTATTTAAGCTGATATTTGCTTTATTGCTTCTCTCTTTTTTCTAAATGAATTACATATAAATAACAGAATAAACCACAATGGTGTCATTAATAACGCTGTACGTGTTTCTTGTGCAATTAACATAATGACAAGAATAACGGCGAATAGAACCAGTACTGCATAATTTACAAAGGGTGTTAAAGGCGCTTTAAAAATTGATTTTTCATGCAAATCCGGCCGAGATTTCATATAGCGAATATGTGAAATGAGGATAATACTCCAGACCCAGATAAAACAAATTGCACTAATCGTTGTGACAATCCCAAATGCTTGGCTAGGAATAATTTTGCTTAATAGTGCCCCAACTGAAAGAACAATCGCTGAAGTGACTAAAGCATTTCCTGGAACATGGTTTTTATTTAACTTAGCAAAGTTCGCTGGTCCTTCATTGTGACTGCTTAAATTGTAAAGAATTCTGCTAGTTGAAAACAAACCACTATTACAAGCGGAAGCAGCAGAGGTTAACACAACAAAATTAATAATACCGGCAGCGATTGGAATACCTATTAAACTAAAAGTCTTAACAAACGGACTTGTCGATGCATTCAACTGATTCCATGGATTGATACATAAGAGAGCAATGAGTGCTCCTACATAGAAAAACAGAATTCTCAAAGGAATCTTATTAATCGCAGAAGGAATGTTTTTTTGCGGATTAGAGGTTTCGGCTGCAGAAACACCCACTAATTCAACCCCGACAAATGCAAAGACGACCATTTGAAATGATAAGAAAAAGCCGGAAATCCCATGCGGAAACAGTCCGCCATACTGCCAAAGATTTTTGACAGAAACGTTTCCTGAATTTGTTTTAAATCCCATGATTAATAAAATGATTCCAATTGCGATTAAAGCAAGAATTGTAATAACTTTAATTAAAGCAAACCAAAACTCTAACTCTCCGAATAACTTAACTGTTAATAAATTTAATCCCAACAATAATACTAAACAAACAATAGCAGGTACCCACTGTGGAATGTTAAACCAGTAACGAACGTAGACACCAACTGCTATAATATCTGCCATAGCGGTCATAATCCAGCAAAACCAATACGTCCATCCTGTCACAAACCCTGCCCATGGCCCAATATAATCAACTGCGAAGTCGGTAAAAGATTGATAACCTGCATTTGATAACAATAGCTCACCTAATGCCCTCATGACAAAAAACACGGCAATTCCTACAATTAAGTAGGCGAAAATAATTGAAGGCCCTGCCTGTTGGATTGCCCTGCCAGATCCTAAAAATAAACCCGTTCCAATTGTGCCGCCAATCGCAATCAGCTGTACATGCCGATTTTTCAAATCTCTCTTTAACTCCTGCTCTGCCATTTTTTAAATCCCTCCATAATTTTTGTATTGATGATGATAAAACACTTGTGAACCATTGAACAAAAACGAAATCTAAATAAAAAGAGATTGGAGTATCTCCAATCTCAAAATGACAGAATAGCAAAAAAAAGCTTTTTGTTACTCTTCTGTCCTTTTGCCTGAGATTGTGAACCCTTCGGCGCCGCAATTATATGCGGTCTCTCCAGAAATTGCTCCTGCTATAGTTTTACCCACAGCAATCATCGCACATTATTCAATTGAAATTACATATTAGAAAGACATTTGTTCACTGTCCTCACACACTATTGTACAATAACTTAAAATTTTTTCAATATATTTGTTTAATCTTTTTTCTTAACCAGCACTTCGCATGCTTCTTCTAATGGAATAATCACCGCGGACATATCTAAATCATTTAGACCTTTTCTAGCAGCATTTTCGAAAGCCTGCTCTGCCAACTGCCCCAAAAAATGTTTAAGACCTGCTTCTTGTAGTAGCTGATTAGCCAATCGGACATCTTTATGTACATATTTTACGGCTCCGCCGGGCGTGAATTCGCGGTCAAACACATATTCCTCCATATGCCTTCTTAAAATTCGGCTGTCTCCATAACTTACTTTTAAAATATTAAAAAGCTGTTCTGAACCGAGCCCAAACCTAGCTCCTGTAACCATTGCCTCTGAAGCAGCAAGTGAATGAACAGCAACGAGATATTGATTAATGAGTTTAGCAATGCTTCCTGAGCCGGATGGGCCGAGATATTCAATCGTTTTTCCAAGAACGTTCAATAGAGGTATTATTTTTGCGAAAATCTCTTTCTCTCCACCAACCATGATGGTTAAAGAGCCGTTTTC
>JAUZQA010000059.1 GCA_030705665.1 Bacillota bacterium | reverse complement strand
TGGTTCAAAGGCCGAAAAAAAAGCAAAGTATTTAGAAAGACTGGAAGACTTGGAGAAACAATTGCATCATTCTTTTTTAAACAAAGCAGAAAGAGAAAGCTATTTGCAAATTCATAATTGCGATGAACGCATTGCCGAACATCATCGTGAGTTAGAGGAACTCAGATTACGTCTAAAGAATCTCCAAGAGGGTCAGGCGTCCATTAAATATGAAATCCAAGTGCTTGAAGAAGGCGGCGTGTATTCAGTATTACTTCATGATTTTAAGCAAAAAAAATATGAACTGGAAGAAGCTGCAAAAGAATGGGCCGTTTTTTCCTTAGCACAAAATATCCTCATGCAAACGATAGATAAATATAAAAATATTCATTTGCCTCGAATGCTTTCTAAAGCAGAGGAATATTTGTCATTCCTCACGGAAGGAAATTATCGGAAAATTCTTCTGCATCAATCTGGGCCAGGCTTTTTAATTGAAAGAAAGGATGGTACCATTTTTGAAGCATTCGAACTAAGCCAGGCAACCACCGAACAGGTTTATGTTTCGATCCGAATTGCTCTGGCCACAACGTTATATGATAAATTTCATTTGCCTATTATTATTGATGATAGTTTTGTTAATTTTGATGCGAAGCGAACAAGAAAGGTTATTAGTCTTCTCCATCAGCTAAAACAAAATCAAATATTATTTTTTACCTGCCATCAGCATTTACTGGAGTTATTTAACAAAGATGAATTTCTTTACCTAAATAATGGTGGTATTCGGCATTCAATTACATGATATACTTTTTCTAAGGGAAGGGGCGGATACGATGAGTAAAGGAGTTCTTCAGTATGATGTTGGAGAGCAGGTTGAATTATTTCTTTTAATTAAGAATGCCACAAAGGGAATTGCAAGTAATGGAAAGCCTTTTTTAACACTTATATTTCAGGATAAGAGCGGCGATATTGAAGCAAAACTTTGGGATGCAAGTAATGAAGATGAAAAAAACTATGTGGCTCAAAATATTGTTAAAGTAATGGGGGATATCCAAAATTACAGAGGAAGAAGTCAACTTAAAATTCGGCAAATCCGACCATCATCACAGAGTGATCATGTAAAAATAGCTGACTTTATTGAAACAGCCCCAGTAAGCCGTGAAGAGATGACCAGTAAGCTTACACAGTATATTTTTGAAATGAAAAATCCAAATATCCAAAGAATTACTCGGCATTTAATCAAAAAATATCAAAACGACTTTTTGGAGTATCCGGCCGCCACTAAAAATCACCATGAGTTTATATCGGGACTAGCTTTTCACGTCATCAGTATGTTGGATTTAGCCAAGGCAATCTCCTCGCTTTATCCAAGCCTTGATAAGGACTTGCTCTATGCTGGAGTTATTTTGCATGATTTAGGGAAAGTTGTGGAGCTATCAGGCCCCATTTCGACAGTATATACAGTAGAAGGTAATTTACTTGGTCATATTACGATCATGGTCAATGAAATTGGTAAAGCCGCTGACGAATTAAATATCGTTGGGGAAGAAGTGATGATCCTCCAACACCTTGTTTTAAGCCATCATGGAAAAGCAGAATGGGGAAGTCCCAAACCGCCTTTGATAAAGGAAGCAGAAATTCTGCACTATATTGATAATATTGATGCCAAAATGAATATGCTTGACCGTGCATTGGAGCGAGTAAAACCCGGAGAATTTTCCGACCGTGTTTTTGCACTCGACAACCGCTCCTTTTACAAGCCTGTTTTTCATAAATAATATTAGACTGCCCCATTTATTGGGGTATTTTTTTTGCCCAATATGAAAAAAATGTGCATTTTTTTAACTTGATACGAATATGTTGTTAAAAAGTGGACAACCATTTACTCGTGAAAGGAGCAATTAAAAATGATCCCAATTTGGGTGTATGCAGTTGTAGCAGGAATCATTATAAGTGCAGTCATGGCGATAAAAACAGGCCGAGAAGAGCGTGTTCTTGAACTTGAGAATATAGAAAAGGAAGGGGAGGTCTATATGCAACGTCTGGAGGAAGAAAAAGAAACACGTGAAACTCAGAAGGTAATGGGAACTGAATAGCAAGATCCATTCTATTGAAAAAATGACTAACTAATGGATGTTAGTCATTTTTTATTTCCGGTATTATTATTTCTAATTAAAACTTTATAATTATCAACAAAACGTAACAAAACAAAACGAAAACCTATTGTGATATAAAATTTGATAGATTACAATATTTTAATATATGTCTACTTTTGTCGAAGTTAGCATTTATAATTTGAATAATATTAAAAAAAGAAAGCGGTTTCTTAGTGAGGGTAATCTCATTAGATGAATGGACTAGAAAAATCTCAATTAAAGAAGGAACTTCTATGAAAAGCACATTCAGGAAAAAAATGATCATAGCAATGTTGTTTATCATCTTGCTAATCGTAATTTGGAGCTCACTTTTTATAGGCCGATACCCGCTTTCCATAACAAAAGTAGCAGAAATTATTTTTAATAATATTTTTCAATCTGGAAAAGCAGACACGGATATTCAAAACTCAGTTGTGTTAGATATTCGGTTTCCCCGAGCCTTATTAGGAGCTTTAGTAGGTGCAAGTCTGGCTGCGAGCGGAACGGCTTTGCAAGGTTTATTCCGTAATCCGCTTGTTGATGCGGGATTATTAGGAGTAAGCTCAGGAGCCGGATTTGGAGCAGCCCTTGCGATAATTTTGTTTCATTCGCAAGTAATGATCTACATTTTTTCGTTTGGCTTTGGTCTTTTAGCGGTCTTTTTGAGTTATTCAGTTGGAAAAATTTCTAAAACAACCCCGGCTATCATGCTTGTGCTTGGCGGAGTTGTGATTTCTACAATGTTTTCATCACTTCTCGCTTTTTTAAAGTATGTGGCAGACCCTTATAGTCAATTGCCAGCAATTACTTTTTGGATGATGGGAAGTTTGGCAACAGCAAGTTATGGTGATATCGCTATCTCAGCAATCCCCATGATGATCGGAATGATCGGGCTGCTGATCGTCCGCTGGCGGTTGAATGTCTTATCGATGGGGGATAAGGAAGCGCAGGTCCTCGGTCTTCATGTTTCCAGAAATAAAATGATCATTATCATCTGCACCACCTTGGCTACTGCAGGTGCCGTATGCGTGACAGGGATGATTGGCTGGATTGGCCTCATTATTCCGCATATAGGGAGAATGCTAGTTGGTAATGACAATGCATTTTTAATGCCGGCAAGCATGGCATTAGGGGGCATTTTCTTAATTGTGATTGATAATATAGGCAGGGTGCTCACAGGCAGTGAAATTCCGCTAAGTATATTAACGGCCATTATCGGAGGACCGTTCTATATTTATTTTTTGAAGAAAACAAAAGGAGGAGGGTGGTAGCATGTATTTGTCAGTGAAAAATGCCTCCTTCTCATATGGAAAGAAGACCATTTTAGAAGATATTGAATTTTCAATAGTGCAAGGTGGTATTTTCTGCTTACTGGGACCAAACGGGACAGGAAAATCAACGCTGCTTGATTGCATAATGGGTGTTCAAAAGCTTAAAAAGGGCTCCATTTCGATTAAGGGTGAATCAATTGGAAAATTACCACCTCGTGAATTGGCAAGGTTGATCTCGTACGTTCCTCAGGTTCAAACAGTCAGCTTTCCATTTGAAGTCATCCAAATGGTGTTAATGGGAAGGACAGCTTATTTAAGTTTTTTTTCCTCGCCAGGTTTGGAAGATTATCGGATTGCCGAAGAAGCCCTAACATTAGTTGGCATGACAGAACATAAGCACCGGATTTTTACAGAGCTCAGCGGTGGAGAAAAGCAGCTTGTTATGATTGCAAGAGCACTTGCGCAGAAAACATCTATGATTATCATGGACGAACCTACTGCCCATTTGGATGTGAAGAACGAATTCGTTGTATTAGAAACAATTACCAAACTTGCGCAGAACATGAAGCTTACTTTTTTGATTGCAACACATTTTCCAAACCACCCTTTTTATTTTGCCGATCATTCCATTCCGACTACAGTTGGTATTTTGAATAAAAAGAGGTTCTCCTACCTTGGAACGCCACAAGAGGTCCTTAAGGAGTCAAATATTTATGAGGTTTTTGGGGTGAAGACAAAGGTATTAACCTATCAAATTGAGGAAGAACAGTACTCCTATGTCCTTCCATTGCAAACATGAGGGGGGAAAGAAAATGAAAAAGAAATTACTTAGCCTTTGTGCAGTAGCTGTTATTCTTTTAGCGGCCTGTTCCAATCAAAGTATCAGTTCACAAGATGATCATCCCAACAGCCAGAAGGTAAAAGACAGTTTAGGCAAAGTAGTGTGGGTTCCTAAAAAAGTAAATCGAATCGCAGCCCTTTACGCCCCTGTCGGCTATATCATCACCTTGCTTGGTCAGGGAAATAAAATGGTAGCAGTACCTGGAGGATTGCAGCGCGATAAACTTTTAGGAACAATCGTTCCTTCTGTTCAACATGCAGAGGTCCCTCAGGAAGGAGGAAAAATCAACATTGAGGAGCTGGCTAAAGCTCGACCTGATCTTGTTTTTATAAATCCAGAATCCGCAAATGATGCTTCACAAATAAAAAAATTAGATCAATTGCATATTCCATATATTTATGTTGATTTTCATTCGATCAAGCAGCAGCAGAATGCGATTAAACTGATCGGAGATTTATTGGGGGAGAAAGAAAAGGCGGAAAAATATATCAATTACTACAATAAAAAAGTGAGCCTTGTTGAAAATCGGATAAAGTCCATTCCCGAGAAAAAACGTGTTCGAGTCTATCATTCTATCAATGAAGCCACACGTACCGATACCCCCGATACAATTTCAGCAGATTGGCTGCAAAAGGCCGGAGCTATTAATGTATCAGTAAATGAAAAGCTTAAAATGATTGATAATAAATATTTTTCCAGTATCGAACAGATTTTACTTTGGAATCCATCCGTTATTTTGGCAAACGAGCAAGGTGTAGATGCGTATATTCGAAACCAAAGTCAATTGAAAAATGTTGATGCTGTGAAAAACGGCAAGGTCTACTTATTGCCAGATGGGATTACACGCTGGGGGCATCCTGAATCGATTGAAATTCCGCTAGTTACCATATGGACGGCAAAACTATTATATCCTTCCAAATTTCATGATATTGATATGAACACAGAGATCAAAGATTACTACCAAACTTTCTTTTCACTATCATTAAAAGATGAACAAATTAAACAAATATTAACAGGAACAGGTATGCGAATATCTAAGGAGGGCACACAATGATACGTTTATTGGTTTGCATTGATGACACGGATAATTTAGATAGTATTGGTACTGGAGAAATAGCCGATCAGATTGCCATGATGGTAAGAAAACAGGCCTGGGGTGTTGCGAGTCGAGTTACCCGCCATCAATTGTTCATTCACGAAGATATACCTTACACTTCACATAATAGTTCTATGTGTTTTGAAGCAACAGTTGATGAAGATAGGCTGGATGAGTTTAATTCCTTTTGTCAGCGGCATTTAGTAAAGTTTCATGCCGATGGTTCCGACCCTGGTTTATGTATCGTAAACTTGAATGATTTTACAGCCGAAAATGAGCTGATTGAATTTGGACAGAAAGCAAAGAAAATGGTTTTAACGAAGGAAGAGGCCTATCAATTTGCCCGTGATAATGGAATACACTTGACTGAACATGGAGGAACTGGGCAGGGAGTAATTGGGGCTCTTGCCGGATGTGGATTGCGTTTAAGCGGAAATGACGGCCGTTTTCGCGGAAAAAGAAAGCTACCTCATCCAGTTATGAGTGTTGAAGAAATTTTGAAGGATGAACATATTGACCAAGTGCGGACGGAGAATGGAACAGTTCTGCCGCTTCAAACATTGATTGATGTCACTGGAAATGCTAAAACAGTCTTCCTTGATCATCAGTCAGTATTGTTAGTTCAAGAAAAAAGCCCGGATGAAAATCAAGCTGGCTGGGAACTAATCTCTAAAGAAAAACTCAAAAAATATTAGGAGTGGATCTTTTATGTTTTTTCAAAGAGGTAAAAATGGATGGCTATTTTTGCATGGGAAGGAGTCACCGCTAATAGCGGGAGATGCTGCGGAAGAATGTCCTTTTTTCCAAGAAGACGATGAAGATGAACAAGTTTCTGATATTTTCCCATCTTGCTATAATTGCCGCTACCGCCGCTGGACAGCAGAATCCTTTATATGCAAAAAGGAAAAGTAACTTTTTTATTGCCACAGAGGAGGTGAAAGAAAGAATGGGTGAAAAGAGTTTGATTCCTTCAAAAATGAAATTATTACTTTTTATCTTTGCATTATCAAGTCTATTTATGGGGCAAATTGTTTTTGCGGAGGGGGATGGTTCAGGAGGCGGTCAAAATCAGCCTTTAACATTGGTTTCGTCTTCTATTGCAGATGGAGCGACAGGAGTTCCTTTAAAGCCGCAGATTAAGTTAACCTTCAGTAAAAATATTGTTAATGCGACTACCATTGATAACAATAATACGACTGTCAGAGATCATAATATGCAATGTTTTTCTTTACTGACTGCAAACGGTACGAAGGTTTCTATCGATATATTTATGGCAGACGATCAAGTGGATTTTGAAGCAAGAAATGATGCTGTAATTACTCCAAAAGCTAACTTGGACCCTGGTACCACCTATTTTGTTGTTGTAAGTAAAGATCTGGAAGCAAAAAACTTTTCAGCAAAAACGGGCCAAGAAATTAGAATTACCTTTACAACTGTAGGCGTAAAACCTTCAGCTACTAGCAGTGCTGCATCTTCTGTAACAACACCACAAACTAATACTGCCGCTGCTGCTGCTACGGCTCCAAAGGCCGGAACAACTGCCCCATCTGCTAATACAGCAAGTAATGATAATACGAACAAAGGAAGCCAAGCTGCAGTACAATCGTCAACCGTTCCGAGCGGAACAAACACTCTAATGACAACTGCAAAAGAAACAACAAATTCGAGACAGCAGAAAGTTGCAAACACCCCTGAAAAAATGACGACTGGAAGTAAAACAGGAACAAAGGAAGTACATAAGCCAAAAAAAGCTGCTAAAAATCAAATGAAACCGAGTCAAAGCAATTCTTCTTTTATTGTAATTGCAGTTTCCGTGTTAATTATAATTGCCGTTATTTTCATCTATCTTTGGATAAAAAAGAAAAGAATAAAAATTAAGTAGTTAAACAGCAACTTAAAAAATATAAGGCAGAGAGGAAACCATTATGAAAATATTCAAGAGTCTTTTTACTGGAGCAATGATTTTAGTTTTATTTTTGGGTACTTATCTGAATGCATTTGCAGCAAGCGGAGGCGGGAGTAATCCTCTAAATTACCTTGGGGCATATTTGACGACTATTACAGATAATGTCTCAACACCGGGGGATGATGTTACTAAGAGCAGTAATATTGGCGTCAATCCCACAATCGAACTTCAATTTAGCCTAAATGTTGCAGGGTCGACTGTTTGGTCTAAAAATAAGGATTTAATAAAACTTATGGATTCGAATGGAAATAACGTTTCAATTACTGTCTGGCAGATTTATAACGATAATGCAACATATGATGCGGAAAAGCGCAATATCTTTATCCAGCCTGACAAAGCTTTAAATCCAGGGGAGCAGTATACAATATCAATAGATGGCAATCTTATAGCTAACAATGGGGTTAAATTAACAGGAGGTACTCAATATACGAAGTTTACTGTAAGTGCTGATACGACAACGCCAGCAGGTAATGGTACAAGTACAGGCACAGATACAAGTAGCGGAACAACAGGTACAGATACAAACAATGGTACAACTGGTACTGACACAAATAATGGATCAACAAGCACTGTTACAAGTAATGGAACACCAGATACAAACACAAACACAAACGCTGGAACCAATACTACTACAAGCACTGGGACAACTTCCAGTACTCAACCTGCAGCACAAACGATAGTAAAACCTGAAACAACAACAGTTGCCTCAAATCAAAATACAGTTAAAGCAGGAGAAAAACTTCCAAATACAGCTACTAACATGTTTAACATGCTGGTTATTGGCATTTTGTTTATTGCTGGTGGGTTTATCATATCTTTGCGTAACCGAAAACATCAGGCCTAAATGAATAAAAAAACTACACCGCCCTGCAATGGGAGGTGTAGTTTTTTATTCATTTGCTTAGTTTTTATTATTGTCCAGTAGTAACCCCGGTAGTACCAGTAGTTCCACCAGTAGTTCCACCAGTAGCTCCGCCTGTTGTACTTCCGGTAGAGGAAGAAGGGTTAAGTGCATCTTTTAGTGCTGAGTCATCAATTTTTACGTTAGCAGCTTTGAGTTCTTTTTGCATTCTTGCATTAATAACATCATTCGTAAGCTTAGACTGTTTAACAGCGGTGATGATATCCTTTTTCATTGCATCATAGGATTTCTTCGGTTTCTCGCCAGTTTTTTGAATAATATGATAGCCATATTGTGTTTTAACTGGTGCGCTGATTTCGTTCACTTTAAGAGCAAATGCAGCCTTTTCAAAGTCAGGATCCATCTTGCCGGTTCCAAACCAGCCAAGATCGCCGCCTTTATCTTTTGTACCTGTATCTGTTGAATACTTTTTAGCCAAATCCTCAAATTTTGCCCCAGCATCAAGTTGTTTCTTTACATCATTGGCAGTAGCCTCATCAGCCACAAGAATATGTCTTGCCTTGATATCAGGCTTATAGTTATTGTAATAATCCTTTAATTCTTTATCCGTAACCTTTACATCCTGCATGGCTGCTTTTTCCTGGAGCATGCCGACTTTCATTGTTGTCTTAAGGTCATTCTCATCTTTATATCCATATTGAGCTAAGGCCATTTGGAAGTTTGACCCTAGATCAGTTTTAAGCTGGGATACCTTAGCGTTAAGCTCCTTGTCAGTAACAGTATACTTTTTTGAAAGAACCTTTTCATAAAGAAGCTGCTGTAAGGCTTGAGTCCCAATCTTATCTTTCATCATCGTATAAAGCTCGTCCTTCGTAACATTGCCTGCACTGCTTTGTGCAACGTCGCTGCTTGAAGAAGCACTACATGCACTTAAGGCTAGTACTCCACTCGTTAAAGTGAGAGCTAATATCCATTTTTTCATCAACAAATCTCTCCTAAGTATATATTCGATTACAATACAATTTTTACTATAACATAAACCTTAGTGACTGCAAAAAGATATACCATATTTATGTAGTACTTTTTATGGAAAAATACTCGGATTAGAGATAATTGGGTACTAACCCATCCCAATTTTTTAGGAAATACATATGATAAAAAAAAGATAAGGAGGTGGAATTATGTCTGGTGGTTACGCTGGAGGAGGATTTGCATTAATTGTTGTCCTCTTTATCTTATTGATCATTATCGGAGCTTCTTGGGTTTATTAATCTGAGTTTCCAATCAGGAAAAGCGGTGAGGATGATCTCAGCGCTTTTTCTCTTCCATTTACGTAAACAAATTTTCCATATAGGTGGAGACAAGAAGGATGGTAATTAAAATATTTATTGTTCTAAACACTTTATTTTGCCGTTCTTCAGGGATTTCCTTTTGGATACATAAAGAGTTTGTCATTTTGTTCACATAGTAAAGAATGACAACAGCCATCACAATAAAAATGGAGATCATCAAAGATTCCCTCCCTTGTGTAAAAATAATTTATATTATGGGATTTATTTCTTTATATGCACAAAGAAATAATGGGAGAGGATCTTTTAATATTAAAAAAAGACCCGCCACTAACTTCATGAATACTACGATAACAAAAATAAATAAAAAAAGATAGCGTAAATAGATTTAAACGTAAAATTAGTAGAATTATAAGGTGTAAATGTGAGAAAATGGTAAGCGAGAATCACCCACTTTTAAAGAAAATTCAATAAAAAGCTTCTCTTGAAAAAATCGTTTACCTCTATAATGTTTAGGTGAATAATGAATTATAATATGGAAAAGGTCTGAAATGAGGTTGTATTATGGATGAACGTGAGCTTTTGAAACGAATCCGGCTGTTGGAGTATCATCAAAAACTATTATTAAAGTTAGTAAACAATCCAAAGTTGGAATTTAATAAACTAATTATTGAAAAAGGGATTTCAGAGCAGGAAGTAAAAAACTTCTTCAAATTTTGTGAAGAACTGTGCAAAAAGATGGAAGAACAAAAAGCGGAAGGTTTTGTCTATTTTAGTCCGCTTTTTGATGAGTTTTCTACTTCCTTACCACTTACTTTCCAACCAGAAGAAGTGATACAAGCCTGCCTTAGCCAGAATTTATTTGAGTCGCTCATGCTTGAATTCAAGAAATACATTTAACCTTTACACTAATTCTTGCTCGGAGTTCTGAGTTTTTACAAGCTTGCCATCTTCCTCTGTAAATTCACTTTCAACATTATTGAATGACTTTTCGAAAATTTCCATGAAGTCATCACCGTAAATATTGCGGACGATTGCCATCATTTCAATAATATCAGGGAACTTTCCATAAAGTTCCTTTAGCGGTAATGCTCCAGATAACACCGAATTGGTCTCGGGATTATAGGTTTCCATTAACCGCAATAAGATGTCTTCACCTTCAGGAGTAAGTTCAATATACGTATTGCGTTTATCATTTTCTTTTTTAGAAAATTTAAGCAAGCCTCTCTCCTCTAATTTTTTTGAAAAATTGAATGCTGTGGATACATGCATAACACCAAATTTTGCAACGTCTGAGATTGAAGCACCATGTAAATGGTACGCAATCCATAGGATATGATGTTCATTAATGTTTAGATCAAAAGGTTTGATCCACTGCTGCCAATCCTTCTCAATTGATTTCCACAATGCTTTACTTAACTGTGCAATTCGTTGGCTAAATAGCATCGCTTCTTTCATGGAATATTGTTTTTCAGCCATCCCCAATTTCACCTACTTTTTTATTTCTCTATTAATATTATGCCAATAAAACAAAGATTAATAAAGATGTTAATTTACAAAATTTTTAGAAATTATTTTAGTCACTAAAACATCCTATGTTAAGTTTTAAAAGTTGTTTATATAATGGATGTATTTAAAAAATATATTAGTTATCAATTTAATAATAAATAGTTTTCTCGAATATTTCCACTTTTTTTGAAAGTTTTGTTAACATTTAATATTCAGACATTGGAAATTAACGGTTTTTAGCACATTCTTTAACTCCTTTACTCATAAGAAGACATAAAAACACATATAAATGGGAGAACAGCTTCTTAAAGTAAGGGAGGTTTGCCAATGGTCACTGCAGCAATCATTTTATTCATTGTTAGTGCGATATTATTTATGGCAACTTTATACTATGGGCTGGCGTTTTTAAGACCGGGTGTATATCCTCCAAAACAAGTGTTGAAAAATAGAGCCTTGGCAGCAGGTAGTGCTGGAGTAATTTTACTGGTCATTGGAATCCTAATTATGATAATTTGGTAAGCTTATATAAAAAAAGAACCTGAAAAAGGTTCTTTTTCTGTTTCAGCCAGCAGCAGAGCGCAAGTGTACCTACTTTTGAGCAAGTGATTGTGAAGTTAATTTTGTTCTTTTCACAATGGAAAGAGCAATTGGATAGATAATAATCATTGCGATTGTGTTAATTACTGCAGCCGGTAATACGACAGCAGCAAATAATCCTGTGAATGCACCAGGTAATCCAACAATGAAATATGCAGATGTTAAAAATGCTGTTCCTGAAATAAGGGTTCCAACCGCTGTTAGGATCGCAACGCTAACAATGGAATTACGGAATTTATTTAAGGATAAGAATAATCCAAAGAACAACATAGATGTGACAATCTTATCAATAATGTTTGGAATCAATCCGCCAGGGAATGTTGTTGTAATCCCAGCAATTAAGCCAGTAACGATCCCTAAAAGCAGAACACTTTTAAAATCTGGAAAAAGAATAATTCCTAAAAACATCATTGCCAGCATCATATCCGGTTTCATTCCAAGAAAAATTCCAGGTATAACAGCATGTAACACTGCCCCAATTCCCACCAAAAGTGCAAGAGCAACTAAATTCTTCGTATTCATTTCTCATCTCTCCTAAGCTATCTAAGCTAATTTTATTTGGTTTCTCCTACAGTGCACTCATTGCCTGCAGCGAAAAACTTGATAGTATTATAGCATACTATATTAAAATGATAAAGCTAAAAATATTCAGTTAATTTACTGCCCCACACTGGAAGGAGGGGTCTTTAAAATCCTTAATCGATAGGAATTCATCGCTGTTTCTCCAAGTTGATTGAG
>JAUZQA010000589.1 GCA_030705665.1 Bacillota bacterium | reverse complement strand
CCTAATTTTTTCTTTTTTTTATTTTGATCAAATATTTTAGTGAATGTTGTAAAAAAATAATGGGGAAAGTTTCATAAAAACAAAAAAATCACAACAAGCACCGATTCAATTCATTCAATATCTAACATAAACCATAGAAAGAAGGAAAAATTTTGCCAAAGGTACAACCCGATTTTACGAAAAGTCCATATTTTATCGATGAACCAGGAAATTGGCATTTAAGGGAAGGAGCCCCAGTAGAACTCCAAAAAGAATTGCAGCAGTACTTGGATTCACTCAATCAAATTGATGAATCAGGTACGATCCAAGGTAACACAATTGATTTCCCATACAATCGTTAAACTGCGGTCTCTAAAAAGTTTAATTATTCTAACCTAATTCCAGAATGTTGAGGGTACTTCCCAACAGTATGAATTGCAGAAATAATTCGCTTATTAATCCATTTTCGGTTTTCAACGGTATTTAACAATTCAAAAATATGCTCTCTGCCTTCCTTTGTTGTTACATAATGACTTGGCAGTGTATTTAAACTGAGCGAAATAATATCGTTTCTGCATTTAAGGCAATGACAAAAAGTTTGATAATCGGGACTCATCATTAGAACCGTTACAAGTGTAGATACAATCTCTTCCATAACATTTATATATTCCTTATTCAAGGCTTTCCCTCTTTCATAAATACTATAAGTATTTTAACACAGTAAAAACAAGATTTGTTTTACCTATTTGGAGAATTAATGAATGAATTCAATAACCGTTACGAACAATAATACTAGTATTGAATAAGGAAGGAGTAGATGATCATGAATATTAATAGAGTAAAGCAAATCCTCTCATCTTCTGCAGATATTGAGGTCAAATATAACGGCACTTCCGTTTGGATTGACCAATTAAATGAAGATGGTAAGACCGCAACGGTTCATTTAAAAAGCGGAAATCTTGGAGAAAGAACAATAGTCGAAGTTAATCAACTTGTTGAGGAATAATGGCATGTAAAATAGGCAGGATACAATATCCTGCCTTACACCATGTCTTCATTTTCTTTGGATATTTGACTTGGTTGAGGCTGCTCATTTTGCACAATGCTTTCTAAACTCTCCCTACGATAACGACCTTGGTCTTTTCCTGCCCCAGGAGCTACTTTTCCGGCTGGCAGTTGTTCTAATTCTTTCCCTCTTGGCATTCCACTCACCCCTTTCTCCGTTAATTTACTCCATCACTAGGGAAATTAACCGTATTCTACAACAAATATCGGAAATAAATATATAGAGATGAAATTAAGATAGAAATAATCATTAATGGAAAACCAACCATTAAAAACTTCATAAAAGAAATATGATGGCCGTCCTTTGCAGCTAAACCGGCAACAACTAAGTTAGCACTTGCTCCGATTAATGTTCCATTTCCGCCCAAACAAGCTCCAAGAGACAAACTCCACCAAAGCGGATCAAGATTTTGGATCCCTAAATGCCCCATTTCTTTAATAAGGGGAATCATGGTTGCAACAAATGGAATATTGTCAACAAATGCTGATATGAGCGCACTCATCCATAAGACAAGAAAGGTGGATGAAGTTAATTCTCCCCCGGTTAACCTGATCGCTTTTTTTGCTATTGCTTCAATTAAACCCGTTTCAACTAAACCGCCTACAATCACAAACAATCCTACGAAAAAGAAAAGGGTGGTCCATTCAACCTTTTCAAGTGCATAAACCAAATATTTATCACCAGTTAATAGAAGTAGCAGAAAAGCTCCGATAAGCGCAATCGTTGCTGTTTCAACATGAAGATATTGGTGAACAAAAAATCCAAGTAATGTCAGCAAAATAATGATTAAACATTTATGTAATAAGACTTGATCCTGAAGTTCCAAATGAGCACTTTTGGAAAGTAAATGCTCCTTTAACTCTTTGGTAGTTATCAATTTGTTTCTGTAAATAAATGCTAAAATAAGAACTGTTACAATTAAGATAACTAAATTTATTAATGCCAGGTTATCGATAAAAGATATAAAAGTCAGTTTCTTTACGGCACTCCCAATCATTAAATTAGGTGGATCTCCAATCATCGTTGCTGTACCGCCAATATTTGAAGCAAAGATCTCCGAAAGTAAAAATGGAATAGGCGGTACCTTCAATTGGTGTGTAATACTTAGTGTTACAGGGACAACCAGTAAAACGGTTGTAACGTTATCTAAAAGGGCTGAAGCAAGAGCGGTAAACATACTTAAGGCTATTAAGATTTTAATTGGATTTCCTTTTACTTTCTGAGCCGACCATACTGCAATAAACTCAAACACACCAGTTTGTGCAGTGATTCCAACAATGATCATCATTCCTACTAATAATCCTATTGTATTAAAATCAATGTATTGAACGGCTTGTTTTTGATCCAAAATCCCAAACCCAACCATTAACAGTCCGCCAAGCATGGCGATTGTTGTTCGATGAATCCTTTCTGATATAATCATCGCATAAGTAAACAAAAATATTATTAGTGCGATTAGTGATTGTGTCTCCATTAAAAACTTTCCTCCTATAATTCATACACGAGTTTTAATATTTAATAATAAATAAAATTATTTATTTAAACAAATTATAAGGGAAATATACTACTCAATTCACATTATGTAAACTTTACCATTGTAATGCAGATTCCTTCCAGATCTTACTTGGATGATTTCTAAGCCCCTTCTTATTTTTACAATCCTAACGATTGATAAGCGATTTTATAACTAAAAATTTTATAACTGTGAACTTATTCATAGTAATATTTTTATTAAAAATCTATAATACTCAGAAGAAACTCTCATAATAAGTATGGATACTTCACCTTTGGGTTAGAAAAGTAAGACATATTAATTAAAAACGAGGGGGACATGAATGAATAACGGAACGAAATATTTAATTATTCAAACTG
>JAUZQA010000588.1 GCA_030705665.1 Bacillota bacterium | reverse complement strand
TTTTGGGGCAAAGGCATTTAGTGGAGCTAAAAAAGAAAACGTCCAACAAACGGCCGCTGTAAAGAAAAATGTGAAAACTGCCATTGAACCTGTTGCATCTGTACAAGAGACTGTCCTTAATAGTACAACAGTGAATGTAAATGAAGTACCAGATGACCTTCAGACATTCTTTACTGCAAATCAGAAAATAGAGTTACCAGCAGATTCCACGTTTTCATTATTAGACTTCTTGAAAAAACAAAAATTAGAATCATTAAGTGCTGAAGCACTCAGTATTATTGGCACAGGAATCTATCAAGCTATTTTACCGACAAATTTTACGATTGAGGAGCGGAATATTGGCAGTGAGCTTCCTGATTATGCTGGATTGGGCGATGAGGCTAAGGTTGATTTCACTCAAAATATGGACCTTGCTTTTTCGAATCCAAATACCACAAAATGTACTCTTGAGTTTCAACTTAATGGGAACAGTTTGACAGTCTCTTTAAAGGGTGCAAAGCTTCCATATGAATATAAAATAACGAAAAAAAATGAACAAAAATTAACACCAAAAACCGTCGTACAATATAGTCCATTAATAGCTTCAGGACAGACTGCGGTCAAAGACCCTGGGAAAACTGGAGGAACAGTTGAGGTTTACCGCGAAACTTATAAAGGCGATATTTTAGTGAAAACTGAATTTTTAGCAAACGATTACTACCCTCCAGAGTATCGCGTTGAAATCCATGCCTTAGATCAACCAGCTCAAACCTCGGGAGCTGCCGTCGGTACTTCTGGACAAACTGATCAGCATGCAGCGAGTAGTTCTGATCAGAGTAGTCAAACAGCACAATCGACAACAACGGATGGGACAGCAGCCACAACTAATGAAACAACCTCAACAAGTACAAGCGACAGTGATTTATGGGGAAAGCCAAATGAAGAAACAAAATAATCCATAAAAAGTAGTGATGAGAGTGAAACAAACACGAAAAAGACTTGGCGATTTACTAGTTGAAGCAGAGTTAATCACGGAAGAACAATTGCAGTCAGCACTAAGGGAAAAGCCAGCAGACCAACGACTTGGGGATGCCTTATTACAAAAAGGCTATATAACCGAACAGCAACTAATCGAAGTGCTGGAGTTTCAACTGGGGATCCCGCATGTAAGCTTATACCGTTATACGTTTGATAACACGCTTTTTTCGCTGATACCAAAAGAAACAGCGCGTCGTAATTTGATTGTTCCGCTTAAAAAGGATGGGAATCGGCTTTTTGTAGCAATGGCAGATCCAATGGATTTCTTTGTGATCGATGATTTGCGACTTTCAACAGGATTTCAAATCGATACTGCAATTGCGACGAAAGACGATATCTTACGAACGATCAATAAATATTACAATGTTGATGAAGGTTTTGAGGAACTTTTTGGTGAGATGCAAGTTGAAACTAGGCGGAATGAGGAGGTTTCAGAACAGGATTCTCCAGTTGTACGCCTTGTTAACCAAATTTTAACCAATGCAGTGATTCAAAAGGCCAGTGATATTCATATCGATCCACAGGAAACAAAAGTAGTTATTCGGTATCGGGTTGACGGTATTTTAAAGGTGGAACGTGTGCTGCCGCGGCATATGCAAAGTGTTTTGACAGCCAGACTTAAAATTATGGCAAATATGGATATCACCGAGCATAGAACCCCGCAGGATGGAAGGATCAAACTAAACTTAGATCTGCATCCAATTGATTTGCGTGTTTCCACTCTTCCTACTGTATATGGAGAAAAAATTGTTTTACGTTTGCTCGATATGGGATCCACCTTGAATGATATCAATAAATTAGGTTTTAATTCACTTAATTTTAAAAGATTTACAGATTTAATTACAAAGCCTACTGGAATTGTACTGATAACAGGGCCGACTGGTTCAGGAAAATCTTCCACCTTATATGCTGCCCTAAACAGACTTAATAGTGAAGAAGTCAACATTATCACGATTGAGGACCCGGTTGAATATCAGATGGAAGGAATTAATCAAATTCAAGTGAATCACAATGTCGGGATGACATTCGCTGCCGGACTTCGATCGATTCTCCGCCAAGACCCAAATATCATCATGGTCGGAGAGATTCGTGATACCGAAACGGTAGAAGTGGCGGTTCGGGCTTCATTAACAGGTCACTTGGTATTAAGCACCCTTCATACGAATGATTCCTTAGGTACAGTTACGAGACTTCTAGATATGGGAGTAGAGCCATTTTTACTAGCCGCCTCATTGAGCGGAGTTGTTTCACAGCGTCTGGTTCGCAGGGTTTGCCGTGATTGCATGGAAGTGCAGGAGCCATCAAAGCGTGAAAAAGAACTGTTCGCAAAACGCGGATTGCAAATTGAACATATCACAAGAGGAAAGGGTTGTTCTTCTTGTAATATGACTGGTTATAAAGGAAGGATTGCCATTCATGAAGTCCTTGTGCTCAATGATGAGATGCGAAAAGTTATCATGGATGGTGAATCTTTGCAGAAGTTAAAGGAAATTGCCATCATGAACAAAACTATTTTCCTTATTGATGATGGCTTATTAAAAGTAAAGCAAGGTTTGACAACAACTGAAGAGGTTTTACGCGTAGCAATCTTGGAGTAGGAGTGTAATAAGGATGAAAGAAAAAATTGATTTGTTATTGCGGGCAGCTTTTGAATTAAAAGCCTCTGACTTGCATTTATCAGTCGGTGTCCCTCCTGTTATGCGTATCAATGGTGAGTTAAAAAGGTATGGCAAAGAGGTTCTAAAACCTGCTGATACAGAAGGAATGGCAAGAGCGATTATTCCTGAAACATCCTGGAATACCTTTAAAGAGAGTGGGGAGCTCGATTTTTCCTACGGTCTTCCACACATTTCACGCTTTCGTGTCAATGCCTATCACCAGCGGACAAGCGTATCGATGTCGATTC
>JAUZQA010000587.1 GCA_030705665.1 Bacillota bacterium | reverse complement strand
TGAGCTGGCCATGGCTTGCGACATTCGGATTGCCGGCCACAAAGCAAAATTCGGCCAGCCTGAAATCGGGCTTGGTATCATGCCGGGATTCGGCGGTTCTCAGCGGCTTGCCCGCCTTGTCGGGAAAGGAATCGCCAAAGAGATTCTGTTTACTGGCGATATGATCAACGCTGAACGGGCCTATGAAATCGGACTCGTTAACCGAATTGTGGATGCATCGGAACTGCTGGTGGAAGCGAAAAAAATGGCCCAGACCATTGCTTCAAAGTCTCCACTTGGGGTTTGTTTTACCAAAAAAGCTGTCAATGAAGGAACAAATCTTGACATTGAACGTGCCGTATCACTTGAAGCGGAATTATTTGGTTCCCTTTTCTCTACTAAGGACCAAAAAGAGGGAATGTCCGCATTTTTAGAAAAACGTCAAGCTGCTTTTAAAGGGGAATAATTACTATTTAGTGCCAACTAAAGGGGATGAGAAGATATGAGTTATCAAGAGATTTATAGAGAAAAGTGCTGCACAGCAGAACAGGCTGTTCAATTCATTGAGCCTGGTGAGGCGATTGTTACTCCTATTACTCCAGGAGAACCGCCTGCACTGCTTGATGCTTTGGTTTCAAATGAAAAACTAAATGGGAACCTTCTATATCGAATGCTTCCTGGATATCCGGTTTTAGACGTGGAACAGGAAAAAATCAAACAAATTTCTATTTTCATAAGTCCATATGACCGCAAAGCATTCGCTGAGGGAAAGATCGATTTACTTCCTAACCATTTTTCAGATATCCCTTCCTTAATCAAATTTGGGACATCTCATACGGAACGTGTCCTGTTGGCCACCGTTTCTCCTATGGATGATGAAGGATATTTTTCTTTGGGAACAAGCGTCAGCTATTTTGGAGACTTATTGGATAGCGCCAAAACCATTATTCTCGAAGTCAATCAAAATATGCCGCGCACGTTTGGTGAACAGAACAAAATCCATGTCAGCCAAGTCAGGGCAATCGTCGAGCATGATTTTGACCTACCTTCTGTCGCCAATCCTGTTCTCACAGAAAAAGACATGAAAATTGGCCAGACGATCGCAGACTTAATTCATAATGGCGACACGGTTCAAATTGGTTTTGGCTCCATGCCAAATGCCGTTATTGAATATTTAAGCGGGCACCGGGACCTTGGGATTCATACGGAAATGCTCCCTGATAAGTTCGTAGATTTATATGAACAAGGTGTCATCACAAATGCTCACAAGAACATTTTCAAAGGCAAATCAACTGCAACCTTTGCCTATGGTTCGAAGCGGTTGTATGATTTTATGAATAATAACGAAGACATTCTCATGCTCCCTTGTAATATCACCAACGATCTCCGTAATCTTGCACAACTGGATAATCTTGTATCGGTAAACTCAACGGTTGAAGTCGACTTCCTGGGCCAATGCAACTCTGAAACCATTAATGGAACCTACTATTCTTCTACCGGAGGCCAGGCAGACTTTGCCAAAGGTGTCCGTATGGCTAAAAATGGACGAGGGATTATTTGCCTTTATTCAACAGCTAAAAATGATACAATCTCCAAAATTGTACCAATGCTCCCAGCAGGTGCTGTAGTATCTACCCATAAAAATGATGTGGATATTATTGTAACCGAGTACGGAAAAGCTGAATTAAAAGGTAAAACGGTTCAAGGCCGAACCGAAGCCCTTATCAAAATTGCTCATCCTAACTTTAGGGAGCAGCTCACATTTGACGCAGTGAAACGTGGATTCCTGCCGCAGAAGAACTTTTTTATGGCTTAAAAATGATGTGCCCGGGTCCATTTGAGGACCCGGGCTTTTTAATGGTCGTGATGCGGATATATCGGCCTTCCGTGCGGATATACCCCAAAATTATACGGATATAATCCTTTAACTCACGGATATCCCGCACAAATAGAAATCCATCACCTCTTACTTAACTCAACGGCAATTCTCTCGATTTCCTTTTTCTCGGCTAAAACATCGACATATTCTTTCGGCAGCCCATCAAAACCGCAAGCAAGCCCCGCTAATCCTCCGGCAATCGCCGCTACCGTGTCCGCATCCTCACCTTCATTCGCAGCTCCCACCACTACATCTAAGTAAGAGTCACAGGTAAGCAGCCAATATAAAACCCAGTACATCGTATGAACTACAAAGCCATCGGGACCGAAGGCCGGCTTTTCAGCTTTTAAGGCAGATTCATACATGGTTCCTTTCAGTTCATCCTTGATCGTTTCCTTTAAATCTTTTCCGTGAAGAACATGAAATGCAATCCGATTGTAGATCGCACAGGTTTCGTCTGCTAAAAAATCATAATGCGTCATTTTTGATTGTTTTCTAGTGACAGCTTCCATTTCTTCGATATCCTTATAGGCTAAGGCCACTGGCAGGCAGCGCATTAACGTACCATTACCTGCAGATTTTGAACTCAAATATAGATAATGGGCTTTTTGCGCGGTTTCAAACCAGTTTCCGTTATAGCTTCCAAGTACCGTGCTAATAATGACGCCAACATCCTTCGGCCGGGAAGCATACCATTTTAAAAATTCTTCTCCAATCGGCTCCACAGGGTCTTTGGGATTTTTTAAAATTCCTCTTGCCACCTGCAGTGTCATGTCTGTGTCATCCGTTGTTTCCCCTCTTGCAAGATTCAGCCAGCCCCCGCCTACAATTTCCTTCACCTGACCATACTCTCTTTTAATTTCCTCTTTTGATAAAAATTCCGTTGTTGCCCCTAATGCATCGCCAATTGCAAATCCAAATAATGCACCTTTAATTTTATTTAACAAGTTAATCACCTCTCAATAGTTTCAGGGACAGAATCAGTAGTATATAACAACTATTATATTAATATTTGGATAAATGCGATAGATTTTACTATTCATTATCGGAATAGGTTAGATTCAT
>JAUZQA010000586.1 GCA_030705665.1 Bacillota bacterium | reverse complement strand
GTTCTAAAGAATCCTTCTGATGTCCGCTCGCCAGTGATAAATGGAGCATCATATGGGTCAACATCACTTGTAATTAAATCGGCAGCATTCGCATCGGTACGGGCAACAAGTACAGTCGGAACACCCATAACGTCTGCAGCAAGGCGGGCTGCAATCAGATTCCGAGTAGCTGTTTGCGTAGGAAGCAGAACTTTACCGCCAAGATGGCCGCATTTTTTCTCTGAAGAAAGCTGGTCTTCAAAATGGACGCCTGAAGCACCGGCCTCAATCATTCCCTTCATTAATTCGAAGCAGTTTAGCTGTCCGCCAAAGCCTGCCTCGGCATCCGCAACAATTGGTGCAAACCAATCGATAGAATGGTCTCCCTCTCCATGCGTAATTTGGTCGGCACGCTGCAATGCTTGGTTAATTCTTTTTACAACACTTGGAACACTGTTTGCTGGGTACAAGCTTTGGTCAGGATACATATGTCCTGAAAGGTTTGCATCTGCTGCTACCTGCCAGCCGCTGAGATAGATGGCTTTTAGTCCTGCTTTTACTTGTTGAACAGCTTGATTTCCAGTGAGGGCACCAAGGGCATTAATATAGCTTTCTTCATTCAATAATTTCCAAAGCTTTTCTGACCCTCTTCTTGCTAATGTTTGTTCTATGTCAATAGAACCACGTAGTTTGATTACATCTTCTGCTGTATATGGTCTTGTAATCCCTTTCCAACGATTATCGAGTTCCCATGATTCTTGTAATTGTTTTGCTCTTTGATCTGCCATTATAAATTCCTCCTTAAAATAAAAGTCTATTAATATTAATTTTTAGCACATTTAAACTTTGTTAATAGGAAAATCTAATTAAAAAATTTTTCTAGAGAATCGCCATGCCTTTTTTTAAATATAATGGGCGTAGAGCCTGAAACCTTCGCTAGTCGAATAAAACCACCTCTTTGTTATAATACAGTAACACCTCATGTTTTGTATTATATAACACAGTTTCTAAAAATGGAACCTTTTTTTCTGAATTTTTTAATTAAAAGTTATTTTTGGTAAATATTAACTAGAAAATAAAAAAAACAGGTCCCCTGTCTAGAGACCTGCGAAGCTTGCATGTTCAATTATGGATCAATTCTTTATATAACGCTTGGAAATCTGCCAGTCTATCGTGGCTATTTAAAAATTCGGGGCTAACGATTTGGTTTAACAGCTTGCTTTTTAATGAGGGATCCTTCACTTCCTGTAAAATCTGCTGTCTTGCTGCAAAAAGGAAGTTCAGATAGTCTTCATACCGTTCATCATATTGCTGTTCTAGCTGACCACGTATTTTTCGCGCTAATGTTGGGCTGGCCCCCCCAGTAGAAACTGCTACAGTCAGCCTGCCCCGCTGAACTTTTGCAGGAACATGAAAATCGGATCCATCAGAATCATCTGAGATCGTGATTAGAGGGCAGGCTTCCGCCGCATCTTTTATCTGTTGGTTTAGGTCTTTTTCATTAGTCGCTGCAAAAACCATAAAGGCCCCTTCAATGTCTTCCATCGAAAATGACTTGGACAGCCAAACAATTTTTCCATTCGCAACAAGCTGCTGGACCTCCATACTTATCTTCGGGGCAACAACCGTGATGTTGGCTTTTGTATCGATTAAACCGAAAATTTTTCTTTCTGCTACCTTTCCACCGCCAACCACAACAATCTTTTTTCCAGCAAGTTTGAGCATGATGGGGTAATAAGATTCCATGAAATCACCTCAGAGCTTGTTCATTTGTATTAAATACTCAATTAAGGCTTCCCTTGTCGCTTTAGAGGGCATTCCCTTTGGTGCAAAGTCCATTTCTTCTAATTTGTTCCATGTTTGCTGTCCCATGCTGATGATGGCAGTGTCTTTTAAAAGTTCATTTGGGTCTAGACCACATTCCATGATTCCCGCCTTAAAGGGCGCAACCGCTGCTTTACAAGGAAACACTACTGTATTAATATCGGCTTCTCCCAGCATTCTTTTAAAAATCGGAAAGAATTGCGGATCAAGCTCTTTCTTGCTTGTTACCATTACATCAACTGCTCCGTAATCAGAACGCTCTTCTCCAACTAGAAGGAGGTTTTCAGTTTCGGTTATTTCTTCGGCAAGACTGGCTGTAAGCCCTCGTTCATTCAATACTTTAATAGTTTTGACAGAGCCTCCAAATAGGTCAGCTTTGATGTTACGAATGTCAATTCCGTTTTCAATGAGAGTAATAAAAAATTCACTGACATGTTCAGGAGCAGTAAATAGGATTCTTTCATAAGCTGGTAATTTAACTAAGACTTTTTGCTCCACTGGTAACTTAGTCTTTTTCCATTTTGGAAATTCAATCACGTCTGCACCGAGATTCAGCAGTTCCTTTGCCAATTCACTTTTACTTTCACCTGTTCGTGCAAGTAAAATTTGGCGGCCGTATAATGGCTTCTTCTCAAACCAACTAATTTTTTCACGCAAGGAAATAACTGATCCGACAAGGATAATTGATGGATTGCTGAATTTAGCTTCCTGAACCTTCACAACAATGTCGGCTAATGTTCCTTCTAATGTTTTTTGGCGTCCAAAGGTACCCCACTGAATTAATATAACTGGCGTATGGGCAGGCTTGCCAAACTTTATTAAGTTTTCACAAATAAACGGCAAATTTCCAACACCCATATAAAAAGCAATGGTATCGACCCCCTGTGCGAGTCCTTCCCAATTCAGGAGCGGCTTACCATCTGTTGATTTATCATGGGCAGTAACAACAGCAAATGATTCAGCGTGCGCCCGATGCGTAACGGGGATCCCGGCATAAAGCGGGGCAGCAATCCCCGATGAAATGCCTGGAACCATTTCGAATTCAATTTGGGCTTCAGCAAGGGACTCGGCTTCTTCTCCCACTCTGCCAAAAACACCCGGGTCTCCTCCTTTAAGTCGAACAACC
>JAUZQA010000585.1 GCA_030705665.1 Bacillota bacterium | reverse complement strand
CCGTCAACACTTCATACTTAAACTCTTTAGAATAAAATTTATTGGACATAAAAAGCTCCCCCTAAGGCAAAACAGATTTTTATTTTTTAATCTGTCTACCTTAAGGGGAGCATATCAAATTCAATAGGTCAGCCTTTATTGGTTATCATTTTTATTTAGGTTTACGCATTCTCTTTACCGCCAAATTTGAAGCCGAGATGACCGGTGTATTTACCAAGATTACCGCCAAGATGAGCGCCTATTCCTTGTCCGCCGCCTAGCTGGCCGCCTGCTTGAACACCAAGCCCTTGTTGGCCTCCTAACTGGCCGCCCGCATGAACGCCAAGACCTTGGCCGCCGCCTAAGTTGCCGCCTGCCTGAACACCAAGACCGTGCTGGCCTCCTAACTGGCCGCCCGCATGAATGCCAAGACCTTGGCCGCCGCCTAAGTTGCCGCCTGCCTGAACACCAAGACCGTGCTGGCCCCCTAAATGACCGCCTGCCTGAATGCCGAGCACTTGACCGCCGCCTAGCTGGCCGCCTGCTTGGACGCCAAGACCATGCTGGCCCCCTAAATAACCGCCTGCATGGACACCTATCCCTTGACCGCCGCCTAGCTGGCTTCCCGAATAAACCCCAAGACCATGTTCTCCTCCTAAATGACCGCCAACATTGTAGCCAGTCCCCTGTCCGCTTCCCAAATGGCCATCGGCATACATACCTGCCATTTGACCTCCTATATGCCAATATCCTGGAGGATAAGTTCCATAATAAGAGGCGGGATAAGGATAAGAATATTGATAATAAGACTGAGGATAAGGCTGGGACCTATAGGGATAACTAAATGGATATATTACCATTTTCCTAAACCTCCAATCAGATTCATGCTTTAGTCTATGCGCCATAAATAAGGTATGATACTTAACTAAACGAAGACAGAAAAATGGGCAGTGGCCACTTGATTTTGCCAAAAATATAAAAGGAGTCCCAAAACTATGTGCTCGGGACTCCCATTCCTAAAAATGATCAATCATGTTTTTTTGCATAGTCAAAATCAAATTCGCATTCTTCCAGTTTTACTACCTTTGTCTTATTGATGGGGTATCGCCAACATTTCGGAAATTTTGTACGCTAAGCAAATTCAAACATTAAAAAGTCGAATTCCCTGTACATTAAGGAACCGACTTTTTTATCTGACTTCTTCATGTAAAGCCCCCATTAGTTTGAGTGCAATGCTTCACAATTTAGGAACTAAACCTTTTAACAATCATCCTTTCGACAAAAATACTGACAGTACCAGCGACTATATAAGGTAGTAATGACCCTGTTGAATACTCGTTATTTCTTTGATGAAACACTAATATTGGAATATTAAATTCCGTTCCAATCCAATATAAAATGCTAAGTGTAATAATAAATGCAAACATAACTAAGAAAAATTTCATAATTCTGATTATCAAAATTATTCCCCCAAAAATGGATGATTTTATTCCACTGGTTATTATATTTCAGAGTTATTTACCGTCTGATCGAAAATACACGGAAAAACCTATTTTTCTTCAGCAGTGTATTATCCAAGATAAGACAATATAAAAAACGGCAATTAATGTAATGATTTAAAGCACAAATATTTCCAGTATTAAACATACAAAAATAATTACAAGAAATGTAATATTGAGTTTTCTGTATTTTTTCCAATGTTTCTTTTAAAATCCTGTCTCAATTCATCGGTAGCATTTAAACTATTAAGGATAATTAAAAGTGCAATGAAATCACTGTATTTAAAATACTGTTTCATAATTGAAGAAAGTATTGCTAAGACAATAATTAAAATCCAAAACCATCTATTTTCATTTGCCTTCATCCAAACACCCTCACCCAAGATAAAATTCTATTTTAATATAATTCGACTTGGCATTCTTCCAGTCCTTCCTGTTGAACTATCCTGTCCGTTAGTAAAACTAGAAAAAATAAGGTTAGATTTGCGAACTAATGTACGTTATGTTACAACTAAGGTACGTCCCCTGTGGATTGTAAAGTCTTTAAAGGAGTGATTATAAAATGAATAGAACAGATCTCATTTATCAAGTAGCAAAAACCGCAGAACTTTCACAGAAAGAAACCTCTAAAGCAGTAGATGCAGTTTTTGATACTATTTTGGAAGCATTAAAAAATGGTGATAAAGTTCAATTGATTGGCTTCGGTAATTTTGAGGTTCGTGAACGTGCTGCACGCACAGGTCGAAATCCACAAACTGGGGAAGAAATTCAGATAGCAGCTGGAAAAGTTCCCGCTTTTAAAGCTGGTAAAGCTCTTAAAGATGCAGTAGCTGAAAAGTAATAAATAATGATCTTTAGTTTTGCATACAAAAATGAATGACCATTTCAGTCACTCTTAACTAAATCAGTTTAGAAATCTATATGACCTATGATAATTAGGAGATTTCGTGTTTATGTGATACACTTTATTTACCATTTGATTTACTGTTTACATGTTCCCCACTCATTCGTGAGTGGGGTTCCTTGTTTTTAAGGTAAACAAAAAACAGACTCTATAAAGAGCCTGCTTGAGTTTGGTTTTATTATTAAGCTTTACGCACGTTAGCTGCTTGAGCTCCACGTTGACCTTGCTCAACATCGAAAGTCACAGATTGACCTTCTTCTAAAGATTTGAAACCTTCGCCTTGAATAGCTGAGAAATGAACGAATACGTCTTCTCCACCTTCACGTTCGATGAATCCGAAGCCTTTTTCGCTGTTAAACCATTTTACTTTACCATTTTCCATTTTTGTTGCCTCCTAGTGTGTAAAAACACACATTGTGTTACTATCCTTGCTCCCAGTGATCATCAAGACGAAAAGCTTTACTAATACTATCCTTTACACCGAACAAAAATAATTCTTTTATATATTAACATTTTTCACAAGTATTTGCAAGAAGACAAAAAGCGACCATTT
>JAUZQA010000584.1 GCA_030705665.1 Bacillota bacterium | reverse complement strand
CGCAAATACAGATAGATGACATTTTAAAGGTTTTGTTGCGCTCGCTTAAATGAAATATTTTTTTGATAAAAATTTCCAATTTTCTATTGACGAACCAACTGATGGTATGTATGATTAAAATATAAACAGACCGACGGTTGGTTTGTAAATAAAACTGTTAATATAAGATGACATACTAACCTAATCAAAGAATTGATCTAATATATTTTGAAAAGGTATTTTTTTAAAATTATAATAAACCGACTGTCGGTTTTGTGGGAAGTTGCTGTTTCTTGATGGCCAATCTTTTGAAGAATTAGGCAGGGATTTAGTCCCGCATCACATTACATTTTGGTTTCATGGCATGTTTACGGAAGAGCTGTTTATTAAACCAACTTAACAAAGATCGGAGTGAAAAAATATGAACATTGAAGTGGCCACAACCAATCAACTTAGCCTGATAAAATCGTTGTATTCTGCTGTTACCAGCCATCTGAGGGAAAATGGCGTCGACCAATGGGACCGATTTTATCCAAACGGATGGATCATTGGGAAAAACCTGAAAGAAGGCCATCTCCATGCCATTTTTAATGAAGGAATTTGCATAGGTGTCGTGGTCGTGAATCAAGACCAAAGTTCCAAATATTCTGGTCTTCCATGGAGTGATCTAAAAGGAAGACCTGCGGTAATCCATCGTTTAGCAGTTCATCCTGAATCGCAGGGAAAAGGAATTGGAAGGCAGTTACTTGAACACGCAGAGGCATTAGCGAAATCCAATGGATACACAAGTATTCGGTTGGATGCCTATTCTGCTAACACGAATGCTATTAGGATGTATGAAAGGGCTGGATATTCACCTGTTGGGCAAATCCAATTCCCATTACGTAAGCATCCATTTCAGTGTTTCGAAAAGATTTTTATAGACGAATAGACATCGAGTGTCATAAAATTGTTTTAGAAAAAAATTCCATATAAACCAAAAGGTGGGATGAAGAGTGAACCAAGCAGGTTCAATCTCGAAAAAAGAAATTATTAGAGGGATTGTTATTACACTTTTGATAAATGGTGCACTTCCATTCATTGTATATGAACTCCTAAGGTCACATATGTCAAGTATAACTGCACTGTCGATTGCGACGATTATCCCTTTGCTTGATAATCTACTCAGTCTGTTGAAAAAAAGAAGGCTGGATGTATTTGCCGTATTTATGCTCATTAGCTTCCTCCTTGGGATCATAATGGTAAGTATCGGCGGAAGTGAACGTCTGCTCTTAATTCGGGAATCGTTTGTAACTGGCATCTTGGGCATCATTTTCCTCGCTTCACTGCTATTTCCTAGACCATTAATTTTCTACTTTGCCCTTCGTTTCACGGTTGGAGATGATCCGAGGCAAGCAACTTCCTTTGCAGCTAATTGGCAGTACGCTTACTTTCGGTTTGTCTTACGGTTAATCACCATCGTTTGGGGATTAGCATTAATTGGTGAAGCAGCAGTGCGATCCATTCTTGTCTTTAAATTATCGGTGGGTCAATTTTTAGCGATCTCCAATTTCGTAATGTACGGTTTTATCGGAATTGCTATCCTCTTTACCGTTGTTTATCGAAGGCATTCGCAAAAGCGTTTCAAGGAAATCATCTCGAACGGAAAACCGGCTTGAAAAATCTAAATATTCTAAATTTAAAAGGTGATGATGAAACATATCAATAGTTTTTGTTCATAAAGGAGGAAAATCATGCTAAAAAAGAGAGTGATTTTGCCGGTTATTTATGTATTAGCGTATTTATTTACTTTTTACATTGTGATTCAATACATCGTCTTTAAGCCTTCTCAGGCGGGGGTTGTTTCTTCTAAGCTGCAGGATCCTAATTTTCCGTATGCCATTTGGAAGCTGTTCTTCTTTCCGCATATTCTGCTAGGTGTCATCGCATTATTAATTGGAGCCTATCAATTAACGAACAAGAGCCGCCAAAATCGTAAGGTGCATCGTTTTCTGGGCCGTATTTACGGCCTTTCGATTCTCTTAAATGTACTCGTTGTCCCATATATTTCGCTGTTTGCGACAGGTGGAGTCCCGTCAACGATCGCCTTCCTTGTCACTGATGTTTGTTGGCTTCTTACAACAGCTACAGCTATCGTCTATATCAGGCGTAAAAACGTATCGAAGCATCGAGAATGGATGCTTCGGAGCTATGCAATCACCTTTGTCTTTGTCAGCTTCCGAATTTTTCTTTTGATCATACAAGTTTTGATGCATGCTCCCCTCAGTGTCTCGTTCTCGCTTTCGGTGTACCTCTCCATTTTGATCAATTTATTTATCACCCAAGTCTATCTCAATAAACGAACTAGGAGTGCATCAGTAGAAAAGACGATAGGAAAAATCTATTAATGAAAAACATCAGTGCCAGAAACCGTAGGAAGACACTTTTTCCATGATTGTCTTTCTGTGGTGTCAGGCACTTTTTTTGTACGTTTTTATCACTAGTGTTGCATAAATAGTTTGAAGATGATTATCGAAAAGGCAATCGCCTAATGCATGTAGACTTTCAATTTCTTGTAGCTACGCAAAAAGTAGTAATTTTAGAATGACTCTGTCGTTAACTTTCGTGTAATCTTGTCCATGCAATAGAATTAATGCAACGATAGTGGTTCTTGAAATAAAAATAAATCTACAACTTTAGATCAACCTCACGCAGATCCTATGGTACATATCCACTGTGTCCCCCAGTAAGATAGCTGCTTCCTTTAAATAATTGTAGACTTCCCTGTACTTTAAGATGGTGATAGCATCTTTGTTTGAAAAAAGCTCTGACAGTCCTGAAATATAGATGTCCTCCATTGAATATTGAGCAATTCTGATACTTTCAATTTTACTTTGGGATTCAGCAGGATGACTCTCCAGAACTAAAATGGCTTCACTAAGTTCAAAGGATCCCTGGCTTAATAAGCTGGACATGCCGATTATG
>JAUZQA010000583.1 GCA_030705665.1 Bacillota bacterium | reverse complement strand
GCCATTGATGAACTTGATATTCCAAAAGTTCAAGTTGGTCAAACAGCAACAATTAAGGTTAGTGCCCTTCCAGATCAGAGTTTTACAGGAAAGGTAACTGGGATTGCAAATGAGGGAACTTCCACAAATGGTGTATCATCCTTCAATGTAGATGTATCAATCGATAATCCGCAAAATTTAAAAGTTGGAATGAGCACAGAAGCAGATATTTTGACTGCGAGCAAGGATAACGCACTTTATGTGCCGCTAGATGCTGTCCATTCGATGAACGGACAAAAATTTGTGATGTTAGCTTCTTCTGGTCCTTCAAACCAACAACAACAAGGTCAAAATCAGAGTAACCAAGGTCAAAACTGGAGCGCCAATAGAGTTACAGTGCAAACGGGACTTGCAAATGCAGATTATGTAGAAATAACCCAAGGTTTAACTGAAGGACAAGTTGTACGCTTGCCAAACCTAGCTATTAGTAATCAAACAACTACAGCAGGCAACAGAAGTATGTTTGGCGGAATGGGCGGTTTTGGCGGAATGGGCGGCAATCGCAGCTATTCCGGAGGCAACCGCAGTAATGGCGGTAATGGAGGAGGAAATGCTGGAGGAAGGAGTGGTAATTAATGAGCACACCGATGATCCAAATTTCCAACTTAATGAAATCGTATCAGCTTGGAGGAGAGACAGTTCATGCTTTGAACAATGTCTCCCTTAACATTGATAAAGGCGAATTTTTAGCCATTATTGGACCGTCGGGATCAGGAAAGTCTACGCTAATGAATATGCTTGGCTGTCTTGATCGGCCAGATTCAGGGAATTATCTTCTTGACGGGAAAGAAATAGGTAAGATGAATGACAATGATTTAGCAACGATTCGTAATCTAAAAATCGGCTTTATTTTTCAGAACTTTAATTTACTAACGAAATTAACTGCACTTGAGAATGTTGAATTGCCGCTGATCTACAGTGGGGCTTCTGCAAAAGAACGTCGGGAAATGGCAATGGAGTCACTTACAAAAGTGGGGTTAAAAGAACGAGCAGCACATATGCCGACGCAGCTTTCTGGAGGACAGCAGCAAAGGGTTGCAATTGCCCGAGCGCTTGTTGGTAACCCTTCGATTTTATTGGCAGATGAACCTACAGGGGCACTGGATACGAAAACAAGTGCAGAGATCCTTCAGCTAATGAAAGAAATAAATGAAGTAGGGAATACAATTATTTTAATCACGCATGATTTGTCAATTGCAAAGCAAACGAAAAGAATGGTTCGAATTCAAGACGGACAACTGTTTGAGAATGAGGGTGAACAAATTGGCGATCTTACAATCTATTAAAATGGCCCTTCGCAGTATAAAAGGTAATAAACTGCGGTCTGTCTTGACAATGCTGGGAATCATCATTGGTGTTTCATCCGTTATCGTTCTGGTTTCAATTGCTCAAGGTTCAACTGCAAATGTGACCAGCCAGATAAATAATTTGGGGACTAATCTATTAACGATTAACACTTTTGGAACGAATCTTTCATTAACAGAGGATAAAATTAATAAGCTGGGAAAATTGCCTGGAATTCAAGCTTTATCGCCAGTTGTTTCCGGTCGGATTAGCGTTAAAAAAGATAGAACATCTTCTCAGACCACTTTGACTGGCACCAATGCAGCTTATGAGACTGTACGTAATACAAATGTAAGTAATGGTCGGTTTCTTACTGATATCGATGTAGAATATCGGCAAAAAATTGCAGTTCTTGGTGCAACGACTGCTCAAAATCTATTTGGAACAGAAAATCCGGTTGGACAATATATTCAACTAAATGGTAATTCATTTAAAGTTGTTGGTGTTCTGGCTTCTAAAGGAAGCTCAATGGGCCAAAGTGGGGATGATGTTGTTATTGTACCACTTAGCACAGCCGAACGATTAGTTAAAACAACCAGTATTAATCAAGTTTATCTGCAAGGGAAAACGGGACAGAATATGGACTTAGTTATGGCTGAGGTTCAAAACGCAATGGCCAGTATGTATCCCAATCAAACAGATAACTATAGTGTCATGAACCAGCAAGATTTAATGAGCACTATGAGTTCAGTTACTAATACAATGACGATGATGCTTGGAGGAATTGCAGGCATATCATTATTAGTTGGTGGTATTGGAATCATGAATATCATGCTTGTTTCAGTATCTGAACGAACGAAAGAAATCGGAATCAGAAAAGCCATTGGTGCCAAGAGACGGGACATATTGCTGCAATTTTTAATCGAGTCCGTTGTTTTGAGTGCGATGGGAGGTATTATTGGTATTTTATTTGGTCTTGGATTAGGGAAGATATTAGGGTCTGCCTTAAGCATGACTGTTACTTTTTCAAGTTCTGTCGTGTTATTTTCTTTCCTATTTTCACTTGTTGTCGGGGTCGTATTCGGTGTATTCCCGGCAAATAAAGCTTCTAAATTAAATCCGATTCAAGCATTACGATATGAATAAAGCGGATCGCTATTGCGACCGCTTTATTTCCTATATAAAATAAACTAAGGATTTCCTATAAAGATATAGGCATTCTCCACAAAGGAGTGAAACAAATGCGTTTATTAGTAGTCGAAGATAATCTTCCGCTGTTAGATTCAATTGTTCAGCTATTATCAGATGAATTTGAAGTAGACCAGGCATCTAACGGTGATGATGGCTTGTTTTTAGCTCAGCAAAACATCCATGATGCCATCATATTGGATGTCATGCTTCCTGGAATGGATGGCTTTGAAGTATTAAAAACCATTCGAAATGAAGGATTGAAAATTCCAGTCCTTTTTTTAACTGCCAGGGATTCATTAGAAGACCGTGTGATGGGCTTAGATAGCGGTGGGGATGATTATTTAACGAAACCCTTTCAAGCTGCTGAATTGAAAGCAAGGATCAGAGCATTATTGAGAAGAAGTGGAAGTTTAACAACAAGTCAAACAATTCAGTATCGGGG
>JAUZQA010000582.1 GCA_030705665.1 Bacillota bacterium | reverse complement strand
ATTTCATTCAAGATTTGGCACTTTTAAGGGAACTTTCAGCTAAGCTTCATGTTCAATTCAGGTTCAGGGTAGATAATACAAACATGAACACGATAGAAACTAAATCAAGTTGAGATATGGAAGGAGTTTTTGAAATGAATAAAAAGAAAGTTACCTCTTGGGGTGTGAGCCTCTCCAGTATTGCTCTCGTTGCAGGAATGATGGGGTATTTGGGAATGACGAATAAAAATACAAAAACAAATACAGTGGCACAGGCTACAACCCAAAGTACGACTAAATCATCTCAAAGCGGATCAACAATCAGCTATGAAATCCCAAGCCAAACTACTAGCAACAGCAATAGCAATAGCGGGTCTCAGCAAACAAGTGACCAATCTTCTTCAACAAGCCAGCATGGAGGCTTTGATACAACTACAGGAGGGACCTGATTTTAAGGGGAAGTTAAGCATATACTCTTAGTATTAATATTGTAAGATTGAAAGGAGAAATGTCCATATGTGCAACTATACAGTTTACGTAACATTAAAAGGGCAAACATATCAAACAAATGTAATCGCTGATAGAAACCAATCACAAGAAGCAATTTATAATATCGCAAAAGAACAAGTTGTAAAACAATGGGACAACTAATTTATGAATAATAACCAGAAATTTTAAAAATGCTCAGAGCAAAATGATGTTCTGAGCATTTTCATAGTGTTGTGAGTTTTTTACGGACAGTCCCTGCTAATTTTATCGCCACTTTGTCCGTAATCGGCCTTCTTACGGACAGTTCCTGCTAAAGTTATCTTAATTTTGTCCGTCATCGGCCTCTAGTCTCAGATGGTCACAAGCACCAATAAAATGACTTGGTTCACCGACACTAAAAAGCTGCAGGTAATGCATCGCTCTGGTGCAGGCTGTATAAAATAACCTGCGCAGGCTCTCATCCCCATAAACACGCTCCGAGACGTCGTATACGATAACTGCGTCAAATTCGATGCCTTTTGCCAAATACGCTGGGATTACAACCACACCTTGCTCATATTCAATCGAGCCGCTTTTGACAAGCTTAATATCTTCAACATCACGCAAAGCTTCAAAAGCGGCGCTGCTTTCAGCTGCGGATTTGCATAATATCGCAATCGTCTCAAACTTCCGCACACGCAAGTCCGCAACCTGGGAAGCAATAGAGCGGTGCAGTTCAGCCAGATCCTTTACTCTTGTCAACACAGGCTTCTCGCCATCGCGTTCGAATGGGATGATCCGTTCCCCGCCTGGCACGAGGCCACGTGTAAACTCAACCAGCGGTTTGGTAGATCTGTAGCTGCGCGTCAGGTTAATGATCTCCGATTCATCCGTACCATATAAATTAGTAAGCATATTGAAATCATCAGTTTCGCTGGCATGGGCGAATATCGCCTGGTTAAAGTCTCCGAGCACAGTCATTTTTGCTGAAGGAAATAACCGTTTCAAAAACTCGAATTGGAACGGGGAATAATCCTGCGCTTCATCAATCAGCACATGTTTAATATCGATGTTCGTTTGAAAACCTTGAATCAGCTCTTTTAAAAGCAAAAACGGAGTGGCATCTTCGTAAAATAGTCTGCCATCGTCCAGCATTTTCAAGGTTAACAGGCCAATTTCCTTCCACTTCTCAGGAGTTTCCCCCTTGATCATCAAAGACTCGGTAAAAAGCTGCTTGTATAAGCCGGTAATGTCCACAAACTGAAGCCTCTTGATCCGTTTGCGCAGTGGCTTCAACTTGCGGCGAACAATGTAGCGGCTCAGGTCTTTGCGAGTGACCTCATATTCATCAGAGCCCCGTTTTTTCTGAAAGTAGGTATTTGCCTCATGGTACTCCTCGTTAGAAAGTAACTCGACTTCTTCCTCTACCCATGGCTTTGACCATTCACGTTTCTCGAATTCTTCTACTTGCTTATTGAGCCACTCCGCCAGCTTTTCGAGGCGGCTGTAAAAACGGATAGATGTCTCATGCCCGTAAAACTGCTCAGCCATTTGCTCCGCAGTGACAATTGGTTTTCCCCTGAAAATGATCCCCTTGAACAGCATGCCAGATGATTCCAACTGCTGTCTGTAAGCTTTAATCTTCTCGAAAAATGGAGTCGATGTCTTAAATCGGATACCCGCAAGCCGAGTCTCGTATGATGGATCCTCCCCGGCAGTCAATACATATTCCAATTGCTCATAAGGTCCCTCAACCCGAAACGCCTTTCCAAGCCGATGGTCCAAATATTCCTGAAATGTCACCTGCTGCATATTCTCTTCGCCGAGTTCAGGCAACAAATTTGAAACATAGCTGTTAAACATGCGATTAGGAGAAAACAGGATGATTTGATCGGCTTTTATCCTATCGCGATACTTATAAAGCAAGAATGCGATCCGCTGCAGGGCAGCCGATGTCTTTCCACTGCCGGCGGCACCTTGCACAATCAAGAGCCTTCCCGTGTCATGCCGAATAATCATGTTTTGCTCTTTTTGAATCGTTGCCACAATGCTGTGCATATATTTGTCAGTGACTTTCCCCAGAACCTGCTGTAAAATCTCGTCCCCAATAGTGAGACTGGTATCAAACATCGATTGAATCGCACCGCCGCGGATGATATATTGCCACTTTTTCTCCAATATCCCGCTGATCACTCCTTCCGGTGTCATATATTCTGCCACACCAGGCGGATAATCATAGTAAACACTCGAGATCGGCGCACGCCAGTCGTAAATAAGGATATCCTCTCCACTGGCATCCATCAGCGTCGAGATCCCAATATAAACTTTTTCAGCAGCCGAATCTCCTTCCTCCGTGAAATCGATCCGTCCAAAATAAGGAACGTCCTTCATTCGTCTTAAAGCAGATAATTTATTGTAGGCATGTCTGTGAGTGCTTTGACTTACGGACAGTTCTTGAGCCTGTTGCCTTAAGCCAATGATTGTTTCAAGATAATCATCGAAAGTATCTGTATTGACCTT
>JAUZQA010000581.1 GCA_030705665.1 Bacillota bacterium | reverse complement strand
CGAGTTTGGGAAGATTTCCGGAGCAGTTGGCACATATGCAAATATTGACCCGTTTGTTGAGAAATATGTTTGCGAAAAGCTTGGAATTCAGCCGGCTCCAATTTCTACACAAACCCTGCAGCGTGACCGTCATGCACACTACATGGGAACTTTAGCATTAATCGCTACTTCGATTGAGAAGTTTTCTGTTGAGGTTCGCGGCTTACAAAAGAGTGAAACACGTGAAGTGGAAGAATTTTTTGCAAAAGGTCAAAAAGGTTCTTCAGCAATGCCGCATAAACGGAATCCAATTGGTTCAGAGAACATGACAGGGATGGCAAGGGTAATCCGCGGGTACATGTTGACTGCCTATGAAAATGTTCCATTGTGGCATGAGCGTGATATCTCTCATTCATCTGCGGAACGTGTCATTCTGCCAGATGCCACGATTGCTTTAAACTATATGCTTAATCGCTTTGCCAATATTATTAAGAACTTAACCGTGTATCCAGAAAATATGAAGCGGAACATGGAACGTACTCTAGGATTGATTTATTCCCAACGCGTTTTACTCGCTCTTATTGATAAAGGTCTCTCTCGTGAAGAGGCATATGATACTGTACAGCCTAAGGCAATGGAAGCATGGGAGAAACAAGTCCCATTCCGCGGTTTAATCGAAGGAGAAGCAAAAATTACCACATTGCTGTCTCCAGAAGAAATTGCCGACTGCTTTGATTACCATTACCATTTGAAAAACGTCGATACCATTTTTGACCGCTTAGGTTTAGGCGAATAAGGGAGGGGAGGTATACTCCTCCTTTCCAAACTTCACAACACAAAGATTCCCAATATTGAAAAATTAGGAGGCATTTCCCATGAAAGAACTTCTCTATGAAGGAAAAGCAAAGAAGATTTATAGCACGAACGATGAAAATGTAGTTTTGGTTGAATATAAGGATTCTGCTACAGCTTTTAATGGGGTAAAAAAAGCAGAGATTACTGGTAAAGGACGCTTGAATAATCAAATTACAAGTTTGCTCTTTTTGAAGCTAAGAGAACAAGGAATTGACTCCCATTTTATCGAGCAAGTTTCCGAGACGGAGCAGCTTGTTAAAAAAGTATCCATTATCCCTCTTGAAACAGTCGTTCGAAATTTTGCAGCCGGCAGCTTTTCAAAAAGATTGGGAATTGAAGAAGGAAGACCGCTAAAGAAACCGATCGTAGAGTTTTACTATAAAGATGATGAACTTGGTGACCCGCTGATCACAAATGATCACATTCTCGAATTAGAAGCAGCGACACTCGAAGAAATTGATGTTCTTAAAGAAAAGGCACTACAAGTAAATGCAGTTTTATCAAGCTTTTTTGATGGACTTGGAATTCGCCTAATCGATTTTAAATTAGAGTTTGGTAAAGACCAAACAGGTAAAATTCTGCTTGCCGATGAAATTTCCCCTGATACATGCAGATTATGGGATAAACAAACAAATGAAAAGCTCGATAAGGATGTATTCCGCCGCGATTTAGGTAGTTTGACAGATGCCTATGAAACTATTTTAGCCAGACTGGGAGGAACACAAAATGTATAAAGTTAAGGTATATGTCACGTTAAAGGAAAGTGTACTGGATCCGCAAGGAACAGCTGTAAAACATTCATTGAATTCTTTAAATTATAAAGAAATTGCTGATGTAAGAATTGGGAAATATATGGAATTGGTCGTTGAAAAGTCTGATCGCAATATTGATGAAGTTGTAAATGAAGTTTGCGACAAACTCTTGGCAAATCCGGTTATTGAAAACTATCGGTATGAGGTAGAGGAGGTTGTTACCCAGTGAAATTTGCGGTAATCGTCTTCCCAGGCTCCAATTGTGACATTGATATGTATCACGCAATTAAGGATGAACTTGGTGAACAAGTCGAGTATGTATGGCATGACTCAGAAAATCTAGCTGAATTTGATGGAATCTTGCTGCCAGGCGGATTTTCATATGGCGATTACTTAAGAACTGGTGCGATTGCCCGTTTTAGCAATGTCATGAATGAAGTAATCAAAGCTGCAGAAGCTGGCAAACCAGTTTTAGGTGTCTGTAACGGATTTCAGATTCTTCTGGAAGCAGGACTTCTTCCAGGGGCAATGAAACGAAACGAAAGTCTTCATTTTATTTGCCGCCCGGTTGAATTAAAGGTTGAAAATAATAAAACGATGTTTTCTGGTGAATTTAACGAAGGTGAAATTATCACAGTTCCTATCGCACATGGTGAGGGAAACTATTATTGTGATGAAGAAACCTTTGAAGGGTTAAAAGCGAATAACAGAATCGTATTTACTTATGAAAATAATCCAAATGGAAGTTTGGCAAATATTGCAGGAATTGTAAATGAAAAAGGAAATGTTCTTGGAATGATGCCACATCCAGAAAGAGCGGTTGATGAGCTTTTAGGCGGAGCGGATGGCCTAAAATTATTTCGATCAATTGTAAAGCATTGGAGGGAAGCAAATGTTATCAACGCTTGAACCAAATCCACAGCAAATTAAGGCAGAAAAAGTATACAAACAGATGGGATTATCCGATGAAGAATTTGCATTGATTGAAAAGATTCTTGGACGTACACCAAATTATACGGAAACTGGTCTTTTCTCAGTCATGTGGTCTGAGCATTGCAGTTACAAAACATCAAAACCAGTTCTTAAAAGATTCCCGACAACTGGCGAACGAGTCTTGCAAGGTCCTGGAGAAGGAGCAGGTATTGTTGATATTGGTGATGAGCAGGCGGTTGTTTTTAAAATCGAAAGTCACAACCATCCATCTGCTATTGAGCCATATCAAGGTGCTGCAACAGGCGTAGGCGGAATTATCCGTGATGTTTTTTCAATGGGTGCAAGACCGATTGCCATGCTTAACTCACTTCGTTTTGGTGAATTAGATTCAGCAAGGGTCCGTTATTTGTTTAAAGAGATCGTTGCCGGGATCGCCGGTTATGGAAATTGCAT
>JAUZQA010000580.1 GCA_030705665.1 Bacillota bacterium | reverse complement strand
TCATAGGCACAGGAAATCCCTGCTGGACCTGCCCCGACTACGATTGCATCAAACTTCTCTGGCATAACTAACCTCCTTTTTCGTTAAAGCCTTTTTAAACTGTTCAATGAATAACGGGATTACCTCAAAAGCATCACCAACAATACCATAATGACAAGTCTGGAAAATAGGGGCACTAGCGTCTTTATTAATCGCAATAATTAAACCAGAATTTTTCATTCCGACAACGTGTTGAATAGCCCCGGAAATCCCTATGGCAAAGTAAATTTTAGGTGTTACCGTTACACCTGTTTGACCTACCTGATGAGGATGTGAAATCCATCCCGCTTCCACCACATCCCGACTGGCACCAACTGCGCCTCCCAGAGTTTCAGCTAATTGGTGAACTAACTGGAAGCCTTCCGGACTCCCCAGACCCTTTCCACCTGCAACAATAATATCCGCTTCGTCGATTCGGACTTTTTTTGTGGTTTCTTTCACAATTTCTAATACTTTTGTCCGAATATCTTCTTCTTTTAAGGAAATCGTTTCTTCGATGACCTTCCCTTTTCTGCCTGGTTGAGGTGTCAAGGCCTTCATGACCTTTGCTCGTACCGTTGCCATTTGCGGCCTGTATTTTTTACATAGAATCGTTGCCATAATATTTCCGCCAAATGCCGGGCGACTCGCCAGCAGCAGGCCGGTTTCCTCTTCAACATCCAGCTCGGTCGTATCTGCTGTTAAACCTGTTGGCATATCGGTGGCGACCGCACTGGCCAGGTCTTTCCCGGTGGAGGTAGCACCGAAAAGAATAATTTCAGGTTTGTATTTATTAGAACAATCAAGAAGCGCTTTCATATAAGACTCTGTGCGGTAGTGCTTAAAAATCGGCTGATCATATACATAAGCGGCATCCGCTCCATATTCAAAAATGGCACTGATTAAATGTTTTATATTTTCTCCGATTAATACGCCAGCTAATTCTACTCCGCGTTTATCAGCCAATTTTCTCCCGGCACCTAAGAGCTCTAATGAAACCGGAGCAATTTTCCCGTCCTTTTCTTCGATAAAGATCCAGACACCCTTATAGTCTTTAAAATCCATCATTTCCCCTCCTTTACGGTAAACAATTCTTTCTTTTCCAGGATGATGGAAAGTAATTGTTCCACTTGCTCCATTGAACTGCCTTCAATGATCGTTCCACCTTCTGGAGCAGGCGGTGCCCAAACTTTGGAAACAATTGTCGGTGATCCTTTCAATCCAAGCTGTTTGATGTCGATATCCTCTAAGTCATCCACAGACCAGATGATTGGATTGTATTTTGCTGCTTTTAACATGTTGGTAAATGTTGAATACGGCACCTCATTGATCGTTTTTTCAACGGAAAATAAACAAGGTAATGCCGATTTAATAACCTCATGCCCGTCCTCTAGTTTGCGGTGGACGATGGCATACCCCTCATCTTTATTAATTTCTGCGACCTTGTCAACGGAAGTCAGTGGTGGAATATCGAGACGTCGTGCAATTCCAGGTCCCACTTGTCCTGTATCGCCATCGATGGACATTTTTCCACAAATAATTAAATCAACAGGCTTATCTTTCGAGATTTTTTCCAACGCTTTCGTAAGAGCATAGCTGGTGGCTAATGTATCCGCTCCTGCAAAGCGCCGATCGGTGATCAAATACCCTTCATCGGCACCGATCTCTATACACTTTTTAATAGCTTTAACAGCTGGAGGCGGACCCATTGTCAAAACGGATACGGTCCCCCCATACCTTTTTTTCAGACGAACTGCTTCTTCAACTGCATGGGTGTCATAAGGGTTTAAGATGGCAGGCGCCGTCCTTCGATCCATTGTGTTTGTTTTTGGATTCATCTTAATAATTTTGGTGTCAGGTACTTGCTTAATACAGGCTACTATATGCAGCATTTAATACCTCCTTTTGATAAGAAAACACAAGGTGTCTTTTCCTTTCTTTAATAACCAGAATACTTGTACCATTAAGTCACAAGGAATATTTTGTTTATTTATATTTACTATATTAAGCGGGCAGTCCTAACATTCGAATTTTCTTAGAAATATCTTGATACTATCATTTCTGACAAAATACTGAAAATTACGAATATATAGGTATAAAGACTAAAGGAATATAGGAGGATTTACTTTCCTCACCCATCTCTTAAAATACATAGAGGGAGGTAATGTAAAAATGTTCAAAAGAATGATCATCCTTGCGATTCTCTCATCCATTTTAGTAATCTTACTGCTCATGAAAACTCACACAACTTCTCCAGCTACCAATACAAGCACGAAACAAAGTAGTTCTACCGAATACATAACAATGGAATACACGATTACCAAAATTTCAGGTGACCAATACTATGGAAAAGCAGATGACGGGACAGGAATCCACTTTTCTGCAAATAACATCGTATCCACTGATAAAGTACAAGTTAACGATCACGTTACATGCTACTTTGAAAAGAATAATTTGGGCAAAGGATTAGTAAAAGTGGAGAAAAAATAATGATAAAAGATAACGGATTCTGTTTTTTAAAATCGGAGGAAAAGGTGAATTTTTCCCTTTAATATGGTATAATTATATTTAACAAAATTACGAGATGTTTAGGAGGAGCCTGACACCATAGGGATTTGTACGCCCTATTGGTTGCAGCTCTTTTTATTTTATGAAAAATAGAGGGGGAGTTTAATGAATACGTTTGAAGAAAAAAGGAAAATAAACCACAAAAAATTAACAGCTAGAAATATTGTGAAAAGGGGCATATTTATCACAATTGGCGCAATTATTATGGCATATGGGCTGGAAGCTGTTTTAATTCCTAACAATATGATTGACGGAGGAGTAACGGGCTTATCCATGATCATAAGTCATTTAACAGGAATCAATCTTAGTATATTTTTAGTCATTTTAAACTTGCCTTTCTTTTTCCTTGGATATAAACAAATCGGGAAAACCTTTGCTTTTAGTATGTTATATGGAATT
>JAUZQA010000058.1 GCA_030705665.1 Bacillota bacterium | reverse complement strand
TAAAGGAAATGGCTGCAGAGGAGTTTGATGTTTTAGTCATTGGCGGAGGAATTACCGGCTGTGGAATTGCTTTGGATACTGTCACAAGAGGTTTGAAAACTGCTTTGGTAGAAATGCAGGATTTTTCCGCAGGAACATCCAGCAGGTCAACGAAACTGGTCCATGGGGGGCTCCGTTATTTAAAACAATTTGAAGTGAAAATGGTAGCGGAAGTTGGTAAAGAACGGGCGATCGTGTATGAAAATGGCCCACATGTAACAACACCGGAATGGATGCTTTTGCCGATCCATAAAGGTGGCACATTTGGTAAATTTAGTACATCAATTGGGTTACGTGTTTACGACTTTTTGGCTGGTGTAAAAAAAGCAGAAAGACGTTCGATGCTATCATCTGAATTAACCAGCACAAAAGAGCCGCTTCTTAAAAAAGATGGACTAATAGGTGGCGGATATTACGTTGAGTACCGTACAGATGACGCCCGTTTAACCATTGAAGTAATCAAGGAGGCCGTCGCAAGAGGAGCCAAGGCAGTAAACTATTCAAAAGTTAGCGAACTTCTATACCGAAATGGCAAAGTAGTCGGCGCGAAGGTAGTTAACCAGATAAGTGGTGAAGTTCAGGAGCTATATGCAAAAAAAATAATAAATGCAACCGGCCCTTGGGTAGATACACTACGTGACAAAGACCATTCATTGTCCGGGAAAAGATTGAAACTTACTAAAGGTGTTCATTTAGTCATTGACCAATCAAAGTTTCCGCTTAAGCAGTCGGTCTATTTTGATACTCCTGACGGCCGGATGGTGTTTGCGATTCCAAGGGCAGGAAAAACATATGTAGGTACTACAGATACTTTCTTTGAGGGTGATCCGACACATCCAAAAATGACGGCTGAAGACAGGAGCTATATTATTAAAGCTATTCATTTTATGTTTCCTTCTGTCAAAATTAATGAAAAGGACATTGAATCAAGCTGGGCAGGTGTTAGACCGCTTATTTATGAAGAAGGTAAGGATGCATCGGAAATCTCCCGCAAGGATGAAATTTGGGTATCAAATTCTGGTTTAATCACGATTGCAGGCGGCAAGCTCACAGGATATAGAAAAATGGCGGAAACAGTGGTTGATTTGGTCGCAAAGCAGTTGAAGGAAGAACAAGGAATCAATACTAAGCTATGCCAAACCAAGCATTTGCCTATTTCCGGAGGCAATTTTGGAGGATCTAGTCAATTTTCTTCCTATATTGAAAAAAATATGACAGAGGCTCTAGAAAGTGGTTTTACAAAGGAACAATATTTGAAAATGGTAAAACGTTACGGCTCTAACATAAACCGAATTTTTGAACTTGCTAAAATGTATAATCCAATGAACCAATATGGTTTGCCTTTGGATGTTTTTGTTGAGCTTGTTTATAGTCTTGAAGATGAGATGATCGAGATACCTGTAGACTTTTTTATTCGTAGAACAGGAGCATTATTTTTTGATATTCAATGGGTTAAAAAGTGGAAGCAGGCAGTAACTGACATGATGGCAGACTACTTCGAATGGACAATAAAAGAAAAGAGTAAGCATATCGAAGAACTTGAAGATCAGTTAAACGACGCCGTTAATCCAAAAAGTCCTGAAAAAAGAACATCGAAAGCCATATGAGAGAAGCATTTGTAAGGTAATGGAAATGAAATAGCCCTCTTGTCATTCAAGTAAGACAGATAAGAGGGCATGGATGTATGTTGGTCAATTAAAATATTCAGGTCTACGCTCTCGGTATTTTTTCTCAACGTTGATTAGAATAGAAATCAACATACATAAAATTAAATATGGGTATCGACAAACCCGCAAAACGCATCAACAGGACTTATCCCTTTAAATTCAGAACGTCCCATTAATTTTTCAACTAGGACTTCAAGTGTTTGCTTCCTACTGTCGTAGGTATTGATGTACGTTTTTACTTGTGGCACATCTGCCAAATGGTATGGGTATTGAACAGATACAAAAATAGTTGGCACTTCATGGATGTAGAATGGAATATCTGGTGTACCTTTACTTGCCGGCCATACAATTCTTTGTACAGTTCCTGGATTTACATTGGCGATATTGATGATCAGATCATAATGATCGGTTAACTCCGTAATTGGTCTCTTTTGAGCATAGACGTTGGCAATCGCTGCAAATCTTTCTTCTTCAGGAAGCTTCATAATTTTCTCTTCTGTCGATTCCCAAACTGTTACTTCGAAACCTTGTGCTTCTAATAATTCCTTCATAATATCGACAGCTTTTTCTTTACTTCCAATCAAGGCACCAAATCCGCCTTGTACACCTTTTACGTCAACCAATAATACGCGTTTATATTTTTCTGGAGTGACTGGCCAGATATCTTGCTTGTCTTTTACTAAAGTGATAGCTTGATCAGCAACTTCTTTGAATAATGCTTTGTTTTCTGGAAGACCGATTTTGGCCATTGCTTCTTCTTTTGGTGGTAAAATTTTAGTTTTTGCTTTTTTATGAAGATCAAGCATCGCTTTCAATCCTAAAATGCGTTCTAAAGCTTCTTGCAGACGGTCTTCCGTAATGATGCCCTCTTTATATCCGTTCATCATGTATTCGAAATCTTCATCTGGATCGTTAAAAAATAAGAATAGATCACAGCCGGCAGCGATAGCAGTTGGAAGCAGTTTGCTTCTCTTCATTGCCCCAGTCAAACCAAGCATATGGCTCGCATCGGTGACAACAACACCATTGAAACCAAGTTTTCCGCGCAGAAGGTCAGTGGTAATTTCTTTACAAAGTGTTGCAGGCAATAACTCTTCATCTTTCACATCCGGATTGAAGAACCGTTGGTAAGCAGGCATCTGAATATGTCCCGCCATAATGGATGGAAGCCCGGCATCAATTAGGCCTTGATAAACTTTGCCATATGTCTTGTCCCATTCTTCCGTTGATAAGCTGTTCACACTAAAGGATAGGTGTTGGTCGCGCTCGTCCATACCATCTCCAGGCCAGTGTTTAGCTGCTGGAGCAATCCCGCTTTCTTGAATGCCTTTCATGTAAGCAAGACTCAATTTCAGCACTAAATCAGGATCAGATCCAAAGGAACGGCTGGAGATAATGGGGTTGCGCCAGTTGTAATTAATATCAACGATCGGGGCAAAGCTCCAGTTGCAGCCGATAGCAGCAGCTTCTACACCGGAAACGCGGCCCATTTCATATGCATATTTTGTATCGGTTGTCGCACCAATTTTTACTTCTACTCCTACCTCCGTTCCATCAGTACATGCACCATTACCGCCTGCTTCTGTATTTGCAGCGATTAATAGCGGGATTTTGCTGTTTTCTTGAAGGATTCTATTTTGTTCATATACTTCTTCCGCTTTTCCAGGGTTATAACGGACTCCAGCGATATGATAGTTATTGAGAATCTCGGTTAGATACTCTTCCGTACGGCTGGAACCCATATTAATAAATAACTGACCAATCTTTTCGTCAATCGACATAGAGTTAATTGTATCGCTAACCCATTTGATATCAGCCTCGGTGAGGTTATAGGGTTTGGCCTTTAAATCTACTTTTACCATGTAAATTTCTCCTTTATCAATTAGATTGAATGAACAATCCCAACTTTTACATCGATAGGATTTCCAAAATCCAAAGCATAATTCTTAGTGTGATTTTGGGAAGAAGGTGTTGTTATGAGTAAAACGTTTTCTTGTATACTAGTATATCATTTTTTATAATAGAATGCCAATATTCTTCTAAATGTTAATATTTAGTTCATACTAGCTACATAGGAAAACACCCATGTAATCGCCCCTGGAAAATATATTTTTGTGAAAATTGAATATGTTTCTAGTTACCACTCTATAATAGAGGAGGAAACATAAGGATTTTCACTGGTAAACCTTTTAAAAGATTGAGGAGGGTATGTATGGGAAGATTAGTTCATTTTGAAATTCATGTGAGTGAAATGGAAAGAGCAAAGAAGTTTTATGGAGAAGTATTTGGATGGTCATTTCAAGATTGGAGCGATTATGCAGGGATGCCTTACTTTGGAGCAGTAACCGGAAGTGAAGATGAACCTGGAATCAATGGTGCTCTAATGCAGCGTCAAAGTGCTCCACCGGAGGCAGGTCAAAGTCTAAATGCATTTGCATGTACTATGGGAGTGGAAGACTATGATTCAACGGAAAGGAAAATATTAGAAAATGGAGGCAAGGTTGCAATGCCCAAGTATGCCCTACCTGGAATGGCCTGGCAAGGTTACTATCTGGACACCGAAGGAAATATATTTGGAATTCACCAGCCAGATGTAAACGCCAAATAGAATCAATACATAGGTTGAACCTTGTCAAACTACGTCTGGTTCTCTAGATAAAGGCTTTCTCGACAAGCTGAAGAAGCAGCAGAAGTCACTTCTGCTGCTTCTTCTAACAGATGAATTATTGTTTACTAGATGATACAGTTTTTTCCTTTTTCGCTTTTTGCTGCTGCAACTTTAGAAGATCCAAGAAATGGTCGTCACGTGTGTGGATGGCTTTTGCTCCAAAATCATCATATTCGTAGAAACCTTTATTTGAACGAATCCCAAATTCCTCATTTTCTACCATCTCTTTTAAGAATGAAGGAACCTCTCTTGTATTAGACAGCTCTTGTTCAATGTTGTGAACCATTGCTTTTGTAGTTTCCAGTCCAGCTAAATCCTGGCTTTCCAATGGTCCGCAGAACGCCCATTTAAAGCCCATGCTTCCTTTGACAGCGATATCGATATCTTCTGCAGTGCATACTCCTTGTTCAATTAAATTGAAACATTCACGCAGGAAAGCTACCTGAACACGGTTCACGATAAAGCCGGTAATTTCTTTTTTCAATACTACAGGAGATTTTCCGATTTCCTTCATTAAATCATAAGTTGTTTGTACAACTTTTTCATCAGTCTTTTCAAATCTTGCAATTTCCACAATTGGTACAAGCTGCGGCGGGTTAAAGAAGTGTGTAATGATAAATCTTTCCGGATGCTTTGCTCGTTGGGTTAATTCTTTTAATGGGAAAGTGGAAGTATTCGATGCAATGATTGTTTTGTCAGAGACAACGCTTTCAATTATTTCGTAAGTGTCTAATTTTAACTCGAGTTTTTCTGGAATGGATTCAAGAATGAAGTCGGTATCTTGAATAGCTTCACGTAAATCGGTGGTATAGGTGATATGGGCTAATGCCTGATCCATCTCGACTTGGGTAAGCATTTCTTTTTCAACCATAATTTTTAAACTATTTGTAATAAGTTCTCTTGCTTTTTCCAGTGAAGATTCGCGTCTGGCTTGAATACGTACATTTTTTCCTGCTTGGGCAAACAATTGAGCAGCACCATGCCCCATAATCCCTGCACCAAGTACTGTGAAATTTTTCATTTCTATTACCCCTTTATTTTTTATAACCTTTGCTCCATAAAGCTAAGAAGCAGCTAGTAATTATTATTGTTATTTTCATAATAGCATATCTATTTTGAAAAGATTGTAATCTAGGTTACAATCTTAGTAAGGAGATGGGGCAAATGTACAATCAAGAGTTTCTATCAAACGAATCCAATCTATATAGTGCAATTGAAAAAATCGGAACAGTAAGACAGTACAATAAAAATGAAGTCATCTATTTACAGGATGATAGTGCACATACATTTTACCTGCTTAAATCAGGCAGAGTCCGACAGTTTTTTACGTCGGAAACTGGCAATGAGTTAACCGTTAAGATTTTGGGGGCCAATAAAATTTTTGGGGAAGCGTCTTATTTTAGCAAAACTCCAAGGGTAACATCGGCAAGCGCTCTTACTGATGTAGAACTGCTAGAGGTCGATTTGCAAAGTATTTTGCCGTTCATAACAGAGCATCCTAGTTTAATTGCTGAGCTCTTAGATATGATGGCGCAAACGATACGTCTTTTTTCCATCCAGGTGTACAGTATGGCTTTTTTATCAGCAGATAAAAAAGTTGCTCATATATTAGTTCAGCTTGGATCCTATTTTAAAAATAAAGAAACCGATCCCTCTTATTCTATTGATTATACCCATCAAGATATAGCTGAATTAATTGGTATTGCCAGAGTGACCACCACAAAAGAATTAAAAAGGTTTGAAAAACTTGGCTGGATTTCATTGGCCTACAGGAATATTCAAATACTAAATGAAGCAGCTCTTAAAGAATATTTATTGTCTTAGGTCCTTTGATATATTAGTAACAAACGATTCTCTAAATCGGCTTCCAATTTGGTAGACAGCATTTAAACTTCTGAAAAAAATATAAAATTTCCCAATAAAAGGTTATACTCCCGTTGATCATTACAAATACTATTGTCAATAGTTGGATCAAAAAGGGAGGACTTTCTAGGTGAAACAAGTTGTAGTCTTACTTATATTATTGCTTCTGCTGACAGGGCAGTTCGTACCTTCACAGGCATTTTCCCAAAAGCTGGATAAAACAGTTCAGCTACGTTTACTTGAAACAACAGATTTGCATGTCTATTTGGCAAATTATGATTATTATCAAACCAAACAGGATGATAAGGTAGGCTTGGCTAAGACTGCCACCCTTATTAAGGAAGCACAAAAAGAAGTGAAAAATTCGATGTTGTTTGATAATGGAGATGAGATTCAGGGAAATCCGTTAGGTGATTATATGGCAAAAGTGAAGAGGCTAAAACCTGGTGTCGTCCATCCTGTATACAGGTCTTTTAACCTTTTAAAGTACGACGCTACTACGGTAGGGAACCATGAGTTTAATTATGGATTAAATTTTTTGAAAGAAACACTGAACGATGCGAAAATGCCTGTCGTTAATGCAAATGTAGTGATGGCTGGAACCAATCAGCCTTACTTTAAACCTTATGTCATTTTAAAAAAGATTGTAGCAGATAACCGCGGAAAAAAACAAACACTGAAAGTGGGGGTGATTGGTTTTGCCCCTCCACAGATAATGGACTGGGATAAGGGTAACTTAGAAGGGAAAGTGGAGGCAAGATCGATTGTCGAATCAGCGAAGAAATATGTTCCAATTATGAAGAAAGAAGGCGCTGATATTATTGTTGCTCTTGCCCATACAGGAATAAGCGGAGAACCATATCAGCCTGGTATGGAAAATGCAGGATATTATCTAACGCAAATAAAGGATATTGATGCTGTATTAACAGGGCATCAGCACAACACATTCCCTGGTCCTATTTATAAAAACCTGCCAAATACGAATATAGATAAAGGCATAATCAATGGGAAACCAGTTGTGATGGCAGGAGCATTCGGAAGCCATCTTGGTGTGATTGATTTACAATTGCAAAAGCAGCGGGGAAAATGGAAGGTAATTGACAGTAAAGCATCATTGCGTCCAATAACAAATCCTGTCGGAAAATCTCTTGTGCAAACGGACGAGCAATTAATGAAAGCAATTAAGCCAGAACATGATGCCACGACCCAATATGTAAGTCAACCTGTCGGGGAAACAACCGCTCCGATTTTCAGTTATTTTGCACAAGTTCAGGATGACCCTTCTGTACAGATTGTAAATAACGCGCAAATAGAATATTTGACAGCGGATTTACTAAATATTCGATTAATCTGATTTAAACATAAATGGGGGAATTTCAATGAGGCTGTCCTGGTTTTTATATTGGGCCAGCCCTTTTCTTGATGAATAGGGAGTTTTATTGGCCTGTTAAGCCTTTTTTTCAAAATATGCCGAAAGATGCTCCATTTACGTTAAAATGTGGGAATTTTTCTATTTCAAGAAAGATAGAATAATAGTATGTTAGTAGTATCATTAACGTAAACTTTGAGAATCGGAAAAGTCGCTGTAAATATCTAAGTTAGGGGTAATGTATTGTATGAATGAGGAGCTGGTCATTAATGCCGATGCATGCTACAAGCTGGCGGAGCAGAAGGCTGCACATTATTTTCAAGCATTATGTAACGAAGTCATGCAAAAGAGTTATATCCCTACCCTAACAAAAGATGTACAATCCTGGAAACAAAACCATATTCATGATCATTCATGGATATCCTTCTTTTTCCCCAGAAAAGGAAAGACTGGTCCGCAAGGGTATCAAAATTATCTCCATTGGCTTGATTATACAGGTAAATTGGATCATTACCTCGATCGAAGCATCTCCTATATTTTCATGCGTGATCTCGGTAAAGACTTGGGCTCACCTGCTGTACGTGCAAGGGTTCAGCGTGTCGTTACCAGTTTAAAAAGTTACTTAAAAACAGATAAAGGGAACAATTCGGATCTTTATAGCCTGGCCGGTTTATACCGAATGGCACAAAAGGAACATATTGAATCCACCATGGTCTGGTTGATAGAAAAGCTGAAGATTGTGTCTTCTCATATTCCAGAGGGGATGGACGCCGTGCATGCCCAGAGGAAATTGATTAAAATTATCGGCGGAGTACTGATGCACGTCCTAGAGGGGTTAGAGGATGGGATATCACAAAAAGAACGTACTCGGAAGCTTGAAGAAGCGATTAGACTGGGTTATTCCTATGGTTTGACATATCCCTTTATTGATGATTTACTCGATGCCAACGTCTTATCTGATTTAGAGAAACGAAAATATTCCAGTTTAATTCGGGCCACCCTCACCACAGGTATTGTCCCGAAATTGGGTGAATGGGATCAAAAGACAAAAGACTTGCTACATTTTATTCATTCGGAACTTAAAGAGGCCTTTGAGTACATTAAGGCCCATCAGAGCCCAGATATGGTGAAATCATTCCTTGAACAATCCTATGTGTTTTTTAATTCTCAAGAAATAGACCGCATAAAAAATTTATCCAATGAACATTACACCAATGAAGAACTTTATATCCCGATTATTTTAAAATCCTCTTCTTCACGATTGATTGTCCGTTCAGTTATTAGTGCGGGGGAAGATGAAGGTTTCGATGGCCGAACATTTTATTATGGAATATACAACCAACTTGCGGATGACTTTGCAGATATGTTTGATGACATGAAAGATGGAGCCGTAACCCCCTATACCTATTATTTAAAATATCATGGGAAACGTAAGGACCTTATAAACCCATTTGAATTATATTGGACGGTCATCAGTTATTTGATCCATCATGTGTACCATTCTGATGCCAAAGCCTGTGAAGTGATTCTCGATCGTGCGATTAACGGTTTGAAACGATTTAAAGTAAGAATGGGAACAGAAAAATACAATCAAGTGATGAAGCTCTTCTTTTCCGAAAGTCCGAATTTTAATCGGATGATTCAAAATCTGGTCGACAAAGCGGATGATGTTGACTTTTTTGATAAGCTTCTTCGTGATCATATTATTACAATTTTAAAAAATGAACAGCAGGAGCAAGACGATTTTTTACATACGATCGAAACTGTACGAAATCACATTAATAAGATTTTGATAATCCCTAAAAACGAGAATAGATCTCTGTTGAAAGGGCCCATTATTGAAGCTGCTAATTATAGTCTTCAAGGTGATGGAAAGCGATTGCGGCCAATTATCACTTGGGTTATGGGCGTTCATGTTTATGGACTACAAAGATCTGCCCTCGTGCCCTTGCTACGATCATTAGAATATATGCATACAGCATCTCTGATTTTTGATGATCTGCCATCACAGGATAATGCTCCCACCCGAAGAGGCCGCCCAACCCTCCATCGGGTGTATAATATTGCGATTGCAGAATTAACGGGTCTTTTTCTGACACAAAAGGCAACCGAGGAACAAGCATCACTGGATGGGTTTGATCCGAAAACAGTGCTAAAACTGATTCAATATTCGTCGCAAACGACAGAGATGATGTGTAAGGGACAGGCGATGGACTTAGAATCAAAAGGGGAAAAATTAACGCTGGAACAATTGAATTTGTTGTCATTTTACAAAACGGGTATTGCATTTGAAGCTTCCATTATTATGCCCGCCATACTTGCACAGGCAACGGAGTTTGAACTCGATGCTTTGAAAAAGTTCGCCCGCCATGCTGGCATTGCCTTTCAGATTAAAGATGACCTGCTGGATGTTGAAGGGGATCCCGCTTTACTTGGAAAACCAATTGGGATAGATGGGAAAAATAACAACTCTACGTTTGTGTCAATTCTAGGTATTGAGCCTGCTAAAAAAGAAATGTGGGAGCATTATTGTCTTGCAATGGAAACATTGCATAAGGTGCAACGTAATATCACTTTTTTAAAGCATTTATTGAACTATGTCGTCAACCGCGACCATTAAGGAAATGGTCATTCGAAACTATGGGATCAAATACTGTAAACCACATACTGTTTTCACATTATAATCGTGGTATAATATTCCGTGAAATTTAAAAGGCTGTTTATTTTTGACAAAGTCCTTCGAAGAAGAGCGTGGTTGCAGTGTATAAATCAGAACTAAAAATTAAGCATCGGACTGTTTCTCTGCTGGATAAATACTTTACAGGAGAATCAATAGACTATAAGCAAATTATTGCGATTATTTTACCTGTATTTGTAGATCAGGCATTTTTAATCTTAATGAGTTTTTTAAATACGGCCATGATTAGTTCTGCCGGTGTTGCAGCTGTTAGTGCTGTAAGTATGGTAGATTCATTGAATATATTCTTAGTCAACGTATTTATTGCTGTTGCGACAGGCGGTACCGTTATTGTGGCTCAATTTAAAGGCAGCGGGAACACCGCGATGGTATCTAAAACGGCAACACAGGCAATTACTGCCGTTACAATCTTGTCCCTGTTGATCAGTGTGCTGGTTGTCATTTTTAATATGCCTGTCTTAAACCTTCTATTTGGCAGAGCTGAAGCAGATGTATTTCAAAATGCAAAAATATATTTGATTGGAAGTTGTATCTCCTATCCATTCATCGCGATTTTTCAAGCAGTTTGTGGTTCATTAAGAGGTGTAGGTGAGACAAAACCATGCTTGAATTTATCGTTATTAATGAATGTAACGAACACTCTTCTTAATATATTGTTAATTACGTTTCTTGGTATGGGTGTGAAAGGACTCGTGATTGCTATTATTCTAGCAAGAGTTTTAGGAATGCTGTCTTCATTAATTTATATCATAAAATATAATGAAACGATTCGTTTTACACTAAAGGCAACATTAAAAATAGATTTTGCGATCTTAAAGAAAGTGATGTTTATCGGAATCCCTTTTGCTGCGGAACAGATCTTTTTTAATGGCGGAAAGCTTCTTACCCAAACTTTTATAGTGCAATTAGGGACGTTAGCGATGACGGCGTATGCAATCGGGAATTCGGTCGCTCTTTTATTTCAGATTGGACCTAATGCACTGAGTATTGCGATTGTCCCTGTTGTTGGTCAATGTATCGGGAGAAAAAACATACCCGACGCAAAGAAATTCATTAAGTCATTAATCGGACTTTCTACCATTCTCTTTGTAATTACACCAGCCATATTGCTGCCTTTTTTTTCATTGATGATGAAAATGTTCCATCCGCCTGAAAAAATAATTCCAACAATATTTGCAATGACGATCATATCAGCCATTTCACAGCCGATTTTGTGGTCACCAAGTTTTATTATGCCTTCAGCGTTACGGGCTGCGGGGGATTCGAACTTTACTTCAATTGCATCATTATTATCTATGTGGCTTTTGAGGGTAGTGCTTGGTTATATTTTAGGAATCACCTTCGGATTTGGGATTATTGGTGTTTGGGTCGCTATGATAATAGAATGGGGAATGCGTGGATTGATCTTTGGATGGCGGTTCAAAGGAAAGAAATGGTATGCTCACAAATTGGTTTGACATCATACGAAAAAAATGTAAAAAAATCCCAATCTACTATCTGGATTGGGATTTTTTATTAAGTGATAATCATTTAATTATATTTACATAGTGAAAACAGTATAAATATTTTCTTGTATTTTGACTGTAAAAGAAAGATTATTTCGATTAGAATTTTTAGAAAATTATAATTATAATTAAGGTAGTTGGTGGAATATTTTAATTATTCATTTATTTAAATATTCCATAACATAGGAAAAAAATTCTTAATATAGTTTCTTTGAATTTTACCTATGTAAGATACAAAGATGCCAAAGCTTGATATGTAACAATTTTTTAAATAGATGTGTATGCGGTTACATAAAAAGTGAGAGCAATACATTCAAAAGTTTAGGTTGAGTAAAAAAAATAAAAACACTATCAGGAGGGTAATTGATGAGTAAGTATATTAAAGAAGATCTGCAAAAGTGCATATTTAAAGTTAATCGTAAAGCATTTACTGACTCTGCAATTTTGGAATTAGAACGGGAAGCAATTTTTAGCAAGTGCTGGTTATTTATCGGACACGAATCTGAACTGCCAAACAATGGTGATTTCCATAGAAGAAAAGTAGGAGGCCGTAACCTTTTATTCACTCGCGGAAATG
>JAUZQA010000579.1 GCA_030705665.1 Bacillota bacterium | reverse complement strand
GACGTTTGCCACCTTTCTTGCGGCAAACGTCCCTTTTCACACTTACGGAAAATTTGAGGGTTATAAATCTATTAGGTGAGGTAGGAAATTATGACGACACCAAAAAATATTATTGAAAAAATATGGGAACAGCATGTTGTTCACCGCGAAGAAGGAAAACCAGATTTACTTTATATTGATTTGCACCTTGTCCATGAAGTTACATCACCACAAGCTTTTGAAGGACTTCGGTTGAGTGGACGTAAGGTACGTCAGCCAAATCGTACTTTTGCTACAATGGACCACAACGTTCCGACGAGAGATCGCAGTGTCATTAAAGATGAAGTTTCTAAAAAGCAAATTGAAACATTACAAACTAACTGTGAGGAATTCTGTGTTCCTCTTGCAGGGATCAATTCCCCTGATAATGGAATTGTCCATGTTATTGGACCTGAGCTTGGTCTTACACAGCCTGGTAAAACGATCGTTTGCGGTGACAGCCATACTTCCACACACGGAGCATTTGGCGCATTAGCATTTGGTATTGGTACAAGTGAAGTGGAGCATGTTCTTGCAACCCAAACACTTTGGCAAGCACGTCCAAAAACACTTAATTTAAAAGTGAATGGACAACTTGGGACAGGTGTTACAGCAAAAGACTTGATCCTTTATATCATTGGTAAGTTTGGTGTTAAATTTGGTACAGGATACGTTGTTGAATACACTGGTGAAGTGATTCGTTCCCTATCTATGGAAGAGCGCATGACGGTATGTAATATGTCTATTGAAGCTGGTGCGAGAGCAGGCTTGATTACTCCAGACGAAAAAACTTTTGAATTCTTGAGAGGCAAACGTCATGTACCACAAGGTCCTGCATTTGATGAGGCTGTAGAAAAGTGGAAAGCTCTTGCTTCTGATGAAGGCGCAACATATGAAACCGTAATTGAAATTGATGCCGCTGATATCGAGCCACAAGTAACTTGGGGAACAAACCCTGGCATGTGTCTTCCTGTCTCTGCTTCCGTTCCTAGTCCGGAAGATGGTGAAACAGTAAGCGATCAGGATGAAATTAAACGTGCTCTTGAATACATGGGTCTTGAAGCTAACCAACCGATCACTGATGTAAAAATCAGCCATGTATTCATCGGTTCTTGTACAAACTCAAGATTAAGCGACCTTCGTAAAGCTGCTTCCGTGATCCAAGGACGTAAAGTGGATCCATCTGTAACAGCAATCGTTGTTCCAGGATCTTTTACAATCAAATTAGCTGCTGAAGCAGAAGGTTTAGATAAAATCTTTTCGGAAGCTGGTTTTGAATGGCGCGAAGCTGGATGCAGTATGTGCTTAGCGATGAATGATGATATCTTATCGCCTGGAGACCGCTGTGCGTCTACATCCAACCGTAACTTTGAAGGACGCCAAGGAAACGGATCTCGCACACATCTTGTAAGCCCAGAAATGGCAGCTGCTGCAGCGATCTCAGGTCATTTCGTTGATGTACGCAAATTTGCTGCTGAAGTACTTAATTAGGAGGAATTTGAATTATGGAACCGCTACGCATTCATGAAGGCCTTGTATACCCTTTATACCGGGCTAATATCGATACAGACCAAATTATCCCAAAACAATTTTTAAAGCGTATTGAACGCAGTGGATTTGGACAATTCTTGTTCTATCACTGGCGCTTTGACGATGATGGGAATCCACGCGAGGATTTCTCATTAAATGATCCAAAATACAAAGGGGCATCTATCATCGTTGCAGGCGACAACTTTGGCTGTGGTTCATCCCGTGAGCATGCTCCATGGGCAGTTCAAGACTATGGATTTAGAGTCATTATTGCCCCAAGCTTTGCTGATATTTTTAAGAATAACTGTGTGAAAAATGGTATCCTTGCTATACCTGCCAGCGAAGAACAAGTTCAGCAAATTGTTAAAAAGGCAGAAGCCGGAAATTATAACTTAACGGTCAATCTTGAAGAGCAAGTTGTTACAGATAATGAAGGCCTTGAACTTCATTTCGATATCCCTGCTTATCCAAAAGAAATGCTGCTAAATGGCTGGGATGAGATTGGCGTTACTCTTAATTATGAAGATAAGATTACAGAATATGAATTAGCGCAAAAATAATACTAAAACAAAAAAATCCCAGTCGATTCGACTGGATTTTTTTGTTTTACTTTTTAGCAAAAGCAAGGATTTTCCTAAACGGGATATTCCCTCTATTGCCTGCCTTTTCTCTAATTGTTGATATACCAATGGAGCTTCCAAGCCACATGATCAATCCTAATAAAATACTTAAGGCCCAATTATTTGTAAAACGCAATGTAGTTAAGACAGTAATGACACATACAACACCGCCCATTTGGCCAAAAACAGAGCCTTTGGCAATCTTGGAGGCTTTATGTGAACCAGAAGCAAGTCCGACCATCAATATAGCTGTAATCATTACAGCTGGGAAAGCAGCAAAAACGCCGGCTAAAAGTTTCCATGGAGAAAAGACTGTGATAAGATAACTGAGCATTACAGCAGTACCGCCCAATAAAAAACGAACAAATAAATCCATCATTGCTCCTCCTCGATTAATGAGATGTAATTATGACTACTACAAATGAAAGAAATAACCAGCAAACTAAAGAATTAACCAAACCGCGCTTCCAGCCTTTTTTCAACAGGTAACCAGCTAGAATTGCGATCAATATATTGATTGACATCCCCATTATTGCACCTTTTGATAAAGTGATAGAATGGGAAATGAGATCATTCCCAGTAAAGCTAAGCCGATTCGTTAATAATGCTGCTAGGTAAACTGCAGGAAATGCTGCAAAAATCCCACCTGCTTTTTCTCCTAACTTCCTTGAAATAATTGTTGATAATACTACTGCTACTCCGCCTAAGAGAAATCGAATGAATAACCCTGCAGTAATTCCAGTCATCATGTATGCGCCTCTTTTTTTGTGATAGTATCTATGATTTAAAGTTTTCCTTGCTTGTGAATTTTTTCACAATCGTTGTTACAAACTTAT
>JAUZQA010000578.1 GCA_030705665.1 Bacillota bacterium | reverse complement strand
TGGGCAGATAAATATCCAAATATGAAATTTAATGAAACATATACGTTATCATTGCCTCCAGTTCCAGATGGTACAGATACTAAGAATGTCAAGACGTTTGCCGATACAAAAGGTTTGGTTATTTATGCTTCAGCAACAAAAGCACAGCAAGAGGCAGCTATGAAGTTCATCGAATGGGTATATTCAAAACCTGAAAATGACCTAAAATGGCTTGAAAAAACAAGTCTGCCACCTGCCCGTGATGATTTAACAACAAATGACACATTTAAGACGTTCTTTGATAAAAACCCTGCATTACAACCATATGCGGCAGCAGTTCCAAATGCCATTCCGCCAATGGATAATGCAAAATACAACGACCTTCAAACATTTATTGGACAACAAGCATTCAATCCAGTAGTAAAGGGTGAAAAAGATCCAAAAACTGCATGGAGTGATATGCAGAACGCAATTGAGGGGGCTCTCAAATAATGAGAACTAGACAAGGAAGGTTGGGCTGGCTTTTTGCCAGTCCTTATCTTTTATATGCGATTGTTTTCTTTGCGATACCACTGGTTTGGTCCATTTTCTTATCTTTGACAGATTGGAATTTAATTTCACCAACCTTTAATTTTAAAGGGTTTCAAAATTATATTCAAGCTTTCCATAGTCCGGGGGTGCAGGCAGCCTTTTTTGTTACCTTTAAATTTATGGCTGTTTTTGTTCCAATGGTAATTGCTTCTTCCATTATCGTTGCCATGATCGTTCATGGTTTACCGAAATTCAAAGGCTTATTCTTAATTGGTTTCTTTCTTCCCTATTTAGCGTCAGGGGTAGTTTCTTCTTTAATTGTAAAGGGTATCTTATCTTACAACAGTCCAATTAATGACTTTTTACGGAAATCACTGGGCTTGGATATTAACTGGCTTGGAAACCCATTTGCCGCCTTGTTTGTGGTGGCATTGATTATCGCTTGGAAATTCACTGGATATTACGCGCTTATTTTAACTTCTGGATTTGCAAGTATCAGTAAGGAAGTGTATGAGGCAGCGGCCATCGATGGTGTTAATCCATGGCAACGGTTTTGGAAAATCACGTTTCCGCTTCTGTATCCGGCATTGTATACGGTGTTAATTCTTTCGATCGGTGTGACTTTTGGTATTTTTACTGAGGTTTATCAATTAACCGGCGGAGGGCCAAACTTTGCAACAAATACTTGGCAAATGGAGATTTTCACAAGAGCGTTTTCCAATCTTCAGGCAGGATATGCATCAGCAGTTGCCATTATTGCTTCCATCGTGACATTTATTTCAATTTTTATCATTCGAAAACTTTTAGAATTGTGGGGTAAACGAAATGGGTGGACCTAAAAAAACCGGATTAATGTTTCGCTACCTTATTGCAGTGATTCTTTTGCTTATCATGATTTTTCCTTATCTTTATATGGTTCTTAGTTCATTTGCATCTTGGGATCAGGTAGATAAAAAACTAATTCCCAGCCATTTTACCCTGAAATCGTATCAGTGGCTTTTGGCAGGAGGTCAAAGTGTTATTCCTCGACCATGGATACATGCATTTTTCAACAGTTTTTTGGTTTCAGCGGGTTCCACCTTGCTGATGATGGTAACCGGGGTCATGGTTGCCTATGCATTAGCGAAAATCCCGTTTAAAGGAAGAAACACCATTAATAATATTATCCTTTTTCAAATGTTTTTTCCGGCGATAATTTTGCTGATCCCAACGTTCCTCGTCATACAAAGAGTTGGAATGTATAACTCCTACTGGGGAATGATTTTACCGAAGGCAATCAGCCTATGGGCGATCTTTATGTATACGAACTTCTTCAAGGCGATTCCAGATACATTTATTGAGGCAGCCAAGTTAGACGGTGCCAGTGATTTGCAAATTATGTTTAAAATCGTAATGCCAATGTCAAAATCGATTACCACCGTTATCTTTTTATTCTTGTTTATGGAAAGATGGACAGAGTTGTTATGGGATATGTTAGTGGTAAAAAGCGATAATATGTTGACTTTGAACGTTCTCTTGTCACAAATGTTTGGACCATATGGCGGCTACCCGGGTCCAATGTATGCTGCATCGGTTTTGCTGACACTTCCGATTATTATCATCTTCCTGCTCTTTTCGAAAAAGTTCCAGGAAGGGATGCAGTTTACGCTTAAGTAGGAGAAGATCAAAAACAGAAATGGGAGTACTGTGCAATGGCTGAATGGTGGAGACACTCAACTTTTTATCAAATTTATATGCCAAGCTTTAAAGATGGTAATGGGGATGGAATGGGAGACTTTGCCGGGATCACCACGAAGCTTGATTATCTGAAAGATTTGGGGATTGACGGATTGTGGCTTACGCCGTACTACCCTTCACCCAAAGTTGATAATGGCTATGATATTTCCGATTATGAATCCATCGATTCGGTGTATGGGACGATGGAGGATTTTGAAACGTTTATAAATGAAGCACACCGAAGAAATATCCGCGTAATTGCTGATATAGTTCTCAATCATACTTCATCCGAACATCAGTGGTTCAAAGAATCAAGATCGGCTAGAAATCATCCAAAACGGGATTGGTATATTTGGCGTGATCGGCCGAACAATTGGGAATCGTTTTTTGGCGGTACAGCGTGGGAATACGATGAGTTGACTGGTCAATATTATTATCATGCCTTTGCCAAAGAACAGGTTGATTTAAATTGGGCCAATCCCGAAGTTAAGCAGGCCATGTTCAATGTGATGAAATTTTGGCTTGAAAAGGGGATAGACGGTTTCCGCTTGGATGTCATCAATTTCTTAAAAGTGCATGATCAGTTTCAAGACAACCCATTTAATGAAGAAAACCAAGAACAAGACCATTTATATGATAAAGATCAACAAGGGATTCTGGCTGTTATCGAAGAAATTGCCGGCTTTATTCATCAGTATCCTGATAAATTCCTTGTTGGGGAAGTCGGTTCCGAGGATCTGGAGATTCTGAAACAGTATTCGGGGCTGAACAAACTGGA
>JAUZQA010000577.1 GCA_030705665.1 Bacillota bacterium | reverse complement strand
TGTAGAAGAGTTAATTGCTTTAATCAATGAAGTAAAGCCTGACATCGTAATGAACTTGGCATTGCCGTATCAAGATTTAACGATCATGGATGCATGTCTTGCAACAAAGACACACTACATGGATACAGCAAACTATGAGCCGGAAGATACAGCAAAATTTGAATACAAATGGCAGTGGGAATACCGCGAACGCTTTGAAAAAGCTGGCATTACAGCTCTATTAGGCAGCGGCTTCGACCCAGGTGTAACTGGTGTATTCTCTGCTTATGCACTTAAACATCATTTTGATGAAATTGAATACATCGACATCCTTGACTGTAACGGTGGAGACCACGGCTATCCATTTGCTACAAACTTTAACCCTGAAATCAATATTCGCGAAGTTTCTGCTAACGGCAGATATTGGGAAAATGGCGAATGGATTGAAACAAAACCAATGGAAATCAAACGTGTTTACAACTTCAAAGAAGTTGGCGAAAAGGATATGTATTTGCTCTATCACGAAGAACTTGAGTCTCTTGCACAAAACATCACTGGACTTAAGCGTATCCGTTTCTTCATGACATTTGGCCAAAGCTACCTTACACACTTAAAGGCCCTTGAAAATGTAGGAATGACTTCGATCGAGCCAATTGAATTTGAAGGAAAACAAATCATTCCGCTTCAATTCTTGAAGGCTGTTCTTCCAGATCCAGCATCACTAGGACCTCGTACAGTTGGAAAGACAAACATCGGCTGTATCTTCAAGGGGAAAAAGGACGGAAAAGAGAAAACATATTACCTATACAATATTTGTGATCACCAAGAGTGCTACAAAGAAGTTGGCTCTCAAGCCATTTCTTATACTACAGGAGTTCCTGCAATGATTGGTGCTGCAATGGTCATGACAGGTAAATGGAATAAACCAGGCGTATATAATATTGAAGAATTTAATCCAGATCCATTCATGGAAGAACTAAACAAATGGGGACTTCCATGGGTAGAAGACTTTAATCCAGTGCTTGTTGACTCCGAGCCAGTGAAAAAGAAAGAGCCGGAGCTCACCAAATAAAATGAAGTTTGAAGAATTACCAACACCATGTTATGTAGTAGATGAAACTCTACTGGAAAAAAATCTTAAAATCCTGAATGGAGTCATGAAACGCACAGGATGTAAGATTGTTTTGGCACAAAAAGCTTTTTCAATGTACTCTATGTACCCTCTTATCGGAGAGTATATTAGTGGTACAACAGCTAGCGGTCTTTATGAGGCAAAACTTGGTTACGAGGAAATGGGAAAAGAAAATCATGTCTTTTCCGCTGCCTATCGTGATGATGAAATGGATGAAATTATTTCAATCTGTGATCACATCATTTTTAATTCCAACTCGCAGTTGGAAAGATTTAAAGATAAAGTTCTTCAAGCTGGTAAAAAAGTTGGCCTGCGTATTAATCCTGAATGTTCCACACAGGTTGGGCATGCGATCTATGATCCATGCTCACCTGGTTCCAGGTTTGGTGTAACAAGAGAGAATTTTCGTCCAGATTTATTAGAGGGTGTTTCTGGGCTGCATTTCCATACACACTGTCAGCAAAACTCTGATGATTTAGCTACTACACTGAATGCGGTTGAAGAAAAGTTTGGACCTTGGCTCTCTCAAATGGAATGGATTAACTTTGGCGGCGGCCACCACATTACCAGAGAAGATTATGACATTCCTTTATTGGAAGATTGCATTAAGAGAATGCAAGAAAAATATGGTCTAGAAGTATATCTTGAGCCGGGAGAAGCGATTGCTCTCAACGCAGGATATTTAGTTACCACAGTCCTTGATACACTTCAAAACGGAATCGATATTGCTATTCTTGACACTTCTGCTTCCTGCCATATGCCAGATGTGTTGGAAATGCCTTATCGCCCTCCTTTGCTTGGATCAGGAGAAGTGGGAGAAAAGCCGTTTTTATACCGCCTCGGAGGTCAAACTTGTCTTACAGGCGATGTTATCGGTGATTATTCGTTTGATCAGCCATTAAAGCTTGGAGATCGATTGGTTTTTGGTGATATGGCAATCTACACAATGGTAAAAAATACCACTTTTAATGGTATGCCATTACCAGCTATCGCCCTTAAAGACAAAGATGGAGATTGTCAAGTTGTACACCAATTTGGCTATCAAGATTTTAAAATGAGACTAGCTTAATAGTTTAAAAGAACCAGATTCTAACAAGAGTCTGGTTCTTTGTTTTACTCAAATAAAAAAATCGACTCCTTATGAGGCCGATCTTTTATTTTTTTTCTGATCTTTTTATGTTCATCAATAAGTGGTCTTTCAGTTGTTCAGATGATTCCATAAGCTCCATTTCTACAATGGACAGCTCTGTTCCCCATCGGGAAATATAATACCATTTAGAAGAATCAATCACCGAAAAGTCTTCTATTTCCTTATTCCCAGTCCAAAACGTATAGCCTTTAATTTCATTGAAGAAATCAAGCAAATGATTGCCCTGGATTATTTGACCTTTTTGCATTATTTTCACCTTTTAAACTTATTTTTATTTAGATACTATCATATTTTTCACAATTAGAATATATTCCATCTAAAAATTAACCTATTTAAAAGTTCAAATATTTTTTGTGAAATAGGAAAAACACTTCACAAAACAGAAAGAAAAGCGTAAAATCTAAATTATATAATTCCCATAAGAAAGGTTGGTTTAAATTGAGCAATCAAATTCAATCAATTCCTCGTCCCCTCGTTCGTACAAATCAATGGGTCATTGTTTTGTCTGTTCTGGTAACTTGGTTTACGAAACAAGAATGGATCTTAGCAATACCTTTAGTTGCTGGATTAATGGGCTTAATCATAGATTTTAATCCAATAATGAGGTTTGCAAAGATTTTTCTGAAGAAAAAGCCTTCAGAATATATTCCCGAAGATAAGGAGCAGCAGCAATTTAATCAGGTCATTTCCGTTGTTTGTCTTGCGGGCGGATTCATCAGTTACCTATTACATTGGACCGTTTTGGG
>JAUZQA010000576.1 GCA_030705665.1 Bacillota bacterium | reverse complement strand
TTTTTAGCTTTTGGTGCAGGTTTTCTAAGTTTTATTTCGCCTTGCTGTTTGCCACTTTATCCAGCTTTTTTATCTTATATAACAGGTGTGTCAGTTGGTGAACTGAAGAGTGAAAATGCTATGCTCCAAAAGAGAAGTCTCATGCATACACTGTTCTTCTTACTGGGATTTTCCGTCATATTTATCGCAATCGGCTTCGGAACCAGCCTCGTAGGCTCTTTTTTCCGTGAATATAAAGATCTTATTCGTCAGCTGGGCGGTATTTTAATTGTCTTGTTTGGATTCGTGATTGTCGGTGTCTTTAACCCGAAATTCATGATGCGGGATAAAAGGTATGAATTTAAAAACAGACCTTCTGGATTTTTGGGCTCGGCCTTAATCGGAATGGCCTTTGCTGCTGGCTGGACGCCATGTACAGGTCCAATTTTATCCTCTGTGATTCTATTAGCTGCTTCAAAGCCTGGCTCAGCTGTTGTCTATATGATCGCCTATACACTTGGCTTTGCGATTCCGTTCTTCATTCTTTCGTTCTTTGTTGGAAAACTAAAATGGATTCGCAAGCATAGTGCTACCATTGTGAAGGTTGGCGGCTACCTGATGATCGTGATGGGAATTGTTCTCTTCTTTGACTGGATGACCAAAATTATTACGATTTTTTCAAGCGTATTTGGCGGTTTTACAGGATTCTAAAATTCAGCTAACAAGTGATTCGAATCATTGAATTTCACTTTGAAATTAGCTATATTAATAAAGTATTTTATTCCGGAGTTATTTTGGGTATTGCTGCATGGGGCAGTAGGAGGTAAAGACGCGGTGGCAAGAATTTTAATTGTCGATGATGCTAAATTTATGAGATTAACGTTAAACAATATATTAAAAAAAGCACAGCATGAGGTTGTCGCTGAAACTGACAATGGCCATAAGGCGGTAAATTTATACCGTGAACTGAAGCCGGATCTCGTGACAATGGATATCACGATGCCGGAAATGGATGGTATTGAAGCCGTAAAACAGATTAAAAGTGAGTTCCCTGATGCGAAAATCATTATGTGCTCGGCAATGGGGCAGCAAAAGATGGTAGTGGAAGCGATCGAATCGGGCGCAAAGGATTTTCTTGTTAAGCCCTTTGATGAGCACAGGGTCCTTGATGCGATCAATAGAGTGTTAAAATGATAGCCATTTTCCAAATGTAAAATGGTTCTTCTTTTTTTAAAAAATTTTACCTTAACGACCATGTAAATGATTTTTAACTTTTGACCAGCTTGTTATATAATGATGGATGAATACTAATTTTTTGACAAGGAATGGATGTATCGTATGAATTACGTTGTTTTATCTACGATTGGTGCAGCTGCCATGGCGATTGGAGTCTTATTCATTCGCTTGAAAGCATCGAAAAAGCCAGCATCAGTAAAAAAGATTATTTTGCCTCCTATTTTTATGTCAACCGGAGCGTTCATGTACTTTGTTCCGCAATTTCGGCTGACCCCGATGGAAGTTTTAGAGGCAGTTATCGTCGGAATGTTTTTCTCTATTTTCTTGGTCAAAACATCAAAATTTGAGATTCAAGGTAATGATATCTACCTTAAGCGTTCAAAAGCCTTTGTGTTTATTTTAATCGGTCTCTTAATCATTCGGATTGTGATGAAATCTGTTTTAAGTTCTACGATCGATCTCGGTCAGTTAAGCGGAATGTTCTTCCTCTTGGCTTACAGCATGATCGTTCCATGGCGGATTGCCATGTACGCAAACTACAAGAGATTATATCGTGAATTACACAATATCAAAGTCATTTAAGTGGCTTAAGCACTGGTCTTACGGATCAGTGCTTTTTTTGTTGCAAAATGTAAAAATGTTTTGTGGTTAGAATATTCAAAACATTTTGCTAAATAAAGATTCTCGTATTAAAATTAGACTTACGAAATTTAATAGTTTGGGCGGGGATTAAACGTAAAGATGAAGCATGTTTTAACCTCATTATTGTTGATTGTCATCGTATTAGGATTCCTTTCTCCTGAATACGGATTCTATCAGCATGCGATCGCCGATGATATTGCGAATCATGCCGGTTCTATTCGAGGTGAAAATCCTCTTACAAATGTCGCAGTGAAAGTCATCCAGGTTACAAACAGAAGTCCATATTTACTCCCAAGTCAGGTCATTCAAAGCACAGACCCGCAAATCGTCCAATTGGCAAAAGAAATTACCAATGGTAAAACAACGGATGAGGAAAAGTCCCGCGCCATCTACGATTGGGTGACACGCCATATCACCTACGACGTGGAAGAATACAAGTGGTGGAAAGCGGACAAAAATTACGTCTATGCGAGCGCAATCGAAACCTTGAAAAAGGGAAAAGGATTATGTATGGGCTATTCACGTTTAAACGCTGCCCTCCACCGAGCAGTTGGCATCGAAGCCAAGATTGTCTATGGCCAAGAACATGCTTGGAATCAAATTAAACTCAACGGAAAATGGCAGAACCAGGACACGACCTTTGGTGCAGGCTATCTTGACTTGAAGAAAAACCAATTTGTGCCATCCTACAATCCAGTCTACTTTGCATATACCGAAAAACGCCAGGAAGGCGAATTTGAATGGTAGAGTAGGCGAAACTTTCATGTATGATCTCCATGAACACACTTCGGTTATCTTCTTCTTTTTTTGAATTTTGTATTATAGCTGGCTTATGAATTAGCAACTTAATTAAACAATCATTGAAAAAAGTGTGTTATTTGTTTTCTGAATATTTTTAATTTATAAACAAAAAAGCAAAACCAAATTTTGTGGTTTTGCTTTTTTACATGCTTAAAATAAATGCTCATATGGAGCCACGTCAATGCGCTTTTCACTTAAACGTTTCCGTAAAAATTTATGATCTCTTTTAGGGGTGGCTTGAATATAGCCTTTGATCACCAAATCCTGAGTGATTTTTGGAACCTTTTCTTTTAATGCCAATTCTCCAATTTTTCCGGCAATCTTATGCTTGGCCACATCGCGAAACAGC
>JAUZQA010000575.1 GCA_030705665.1 Bacillota bacterium | reverse complement strand
CCACTATAGGTAACGGTATAAACAATGCTTTCTAAGTTCATTTCTTCACCCTTCGCTGACTTTGTATCTTACAATGAACTTTCTTATATTCTTCCTTGCTCTTTGTTCTTTATTCCTGTTTTGAATTACTTTTATTGAACAACTGAGTTAAATTCCATAATCCAAATAGATCCAATCACGATTGTTAAAACAAAAATAATCCCCAAAATTAAGGCGGCCACATTGTATCTTGGCCCTTCACCATCACGAATGTGCATGAAGAAAAATAATTGAATGACAAATTGCAAGACGGCACAAAGCAAAATACTGAAGGTAAGTGCCGATTTATTTAACATATGATTTAATACCATTGCAAGAGGGATAATCGTCAAAACGAGCGAAAGGATAAACCCCGTAACATAGGCCTTGATCGAACCGGTATGTTCATGAGCATGATTTGACACGTTACATCACCCCCATTAAATAAACGACAGTAAAGATGAAAATCCAGACGGCATCTAAAAAGTGCCAGTAAAGACTTATTATTGAAATTTTTCGTTTGGTGACGGTTGTTATTCCTTTACTCGAAATTTGAACAATCAAGCCAATCATCCAAAAGATGCCAAAGGTAACATGGCAGCCATGTGTTCCAACGAGCGAGAAAAAGGAAGTAAGAAACGCACTTTTAGTAAGAGAAGCTCCTTCAGATACCATTGTCGTGAACTCATTTATTTCAAGTCCAACGAAAACGGCACCTAATGCTGCGGTGACAAGCAGCCAGCCGATCAGACCTTTTTTGTTCCCTTTATGCATTTGTAACACAGCTAAGCCACTCGTAAATGAACTTACTAATAATACGAAGGTTTCAATTATGAACCCAGGGATATCAAACTCTTTGGAAGTAAAACCGCCATTTGTATGATTATGTAAAACGGCATAGGCTGAAAAAAAAGTTGCAAATAAAAGACAGTCGGTTACAAGAAAAATCCAAAAACCTAGTATTTTTAGCTCTTCTTGGTCAACATGGCCATGCTCATGGTCAGTGTGAGCAGAAATACTTTGTTGCATAGGTCCACCCTCCTAGGTTGAAGTTCGATGTGTTGAACCGTGATTTCTTAAGGCTTTTTCCGTTCGTTCGATTTCATCAACAGGAATATAGTAATCCGTGTCATACTGGAATGAACGGGCAAATAATGTGATGGCAACACCGATTAATCCAATAATCCCCATCCCAAACCATTCAAACGTAAATCCAAATCCTGCGATAAAAAAGAAGCATGACATGATAAAAGGAATACCAGTATTTTTAGGCATATGAATCGGCTCATATTTAACGGGTTCCGGCTTATAGCCTTCTTTTTTCATTTCTTCTTTTTTATACCACCAAGCATCACGCCCATGAACTTCAGGGATCAGTGCAAAGTTATAAATCGGCGGCGGTGAAGGTATGGACCATTCTAATGTACGTCCATTCCATGCATCACCCGTTACATCGCGTTCACCATGTTGAATGCTATAGAGAATTTGCCATACTTGGAAGAGAAAACCCACCCCCATTAAAAATGCACCAACGGAGGATATTAAATTTAGCGGGGCCCAGCCCATATTCCAGCCCATCGATTGATTATAGATATATATTCTTCGGGTCATTCCCATGAATCCAAGGGCATATTGCGGCATAAAGCATACGTAGAAACCAATCTGCCACAACCAGAACCCCCAATTTCCCAGACGTTCATTTAACTTAAATCCAAAAAGTTTTGGCCACCAATAATACAGACCCGCCAGATAGCCGAACACAACACCGCCGATTAATACTTGGTGGAAGTGAGCGATTAGAAAATAACTGTTGTGATATTGATAGTCTGCAGGAGCAGCAGCAAGCATAACCCCCGTTGCTCCGCCAACGAGAAAGCATGGAACAAATGCCAAGAACCATAACAATGGCTGTGTTATGCGAACACGGCCCCGGTACATCGTAAACAACCAGTTAAAAACTTTAACACCCGTTGGAATCGCAATAATCATCGTACAAATGGCAAAAACAATATTTACATCTGCACCGGCACCCATGGTAAAGAAATGGTGTACCCACGTATAGTAAGAGACAACGCTAATGGCCAGCATTGAAAATACCATCGAGGCGTATCCAAAAATACGCTTTTTCGAGAACGTTGCTACAACCTCGGAGTAAACACCGAAAGCTGGTAATACAACGATATAGACTTCAGGGTGGCCCCACATCCAAATTAAGTTAACCCACATCATTGGATTTCCGCCGGCATCCATCGTAAAGAAGTGTCCGCCAAGCAAACGGTCAATGGTAAGCATAATGAGCGCAACCGTCAGAATCGGGAATACACCTAAAATGGTGATGGAAGATGATAAAACAGACCAAGTAAACAAAGGCATGTCCCTTAAACGCATCGAAGGCGTGCGCATCTTCAGGATGGTAACCAAAAAGTTAATCCCTGTTGCCAGACTCCCGATACCGGAAATTTGAATCCCCCAAATCCAAAAATTTTGCCCTGGACCCGGACTAAATGCATCTTCTGATAATGGCGGATAGGAAAGCCAGCCAGCATCTGCCGAGCCGCCAATGACAAAGGAAATATTAAAGAGCATGGCGCCAATAAAAAACAACCAAAAGCTGACTGCATTCAGCATAGGATAAGCGACATCCCTCGCACCGATTTGCAGCGGAACAACCATGTTAAATAAAGCAAACATAAAAGGCATAGCCATGAATAAAATCATGATCGTCCCATGTGTTGTAAAAATCTCATTATAATGTTCCGAAGCCAAAAAGTGATTATTTGGAACTGCAAGCTGGATGCGCATGAGAATCGCATCTACACCACCGCGAAATAACATCAAGAGTGCCGAGAGGAGATACATGATTCCAATCTTTTTGTGGTCAACCGTTGTAATCCATTCTCTCCAAAGCCAGCCCCATCTTTTTAAATAGGTTAGGGCAAAGATGATACCCACAGTTGCCAAAACAATGGATACATCTGCACCATAAATCATAGGATCGCCTGTT
>JAUZQA010000574.1 GCA_030705665.1 Bacillota bacterium | reverse complement strand
TGGATTCATTATTAAATCTCCTCCTAAACTAGTAATTTGCCAGTAACCCCTAATCCTCCATGCAGTATCACAGCTTCGCTTGTTATACGGGATCTAAGTCCCAACCAGCCTCAATCATGTTTCTACAAGTAGGGGGCGAACGGTTTAGTTGACGGGGTCGAGCCCCACGGGCAGTTACGTTCTACCCTGGCTACTGATATAATAAGACCAAAATAAATAAGGTCAACCAGAAATATTTAGCATTCTGGCTAAACTTATAATACGAAGGAGCAGGTTAGTTTAACAAGAACTTCATTTTGATTTCTGGTATTCAGCAACTTAGTATTAGGATAAAGGTATTATGCTTAGGGGGTATTAGTATGAAGGTCAATCAAAGAACAATAGTTATTAATGCTAAAGAAGTTCCATACACACATATTGATAATGGCAGCAAGTTTGTTTGCTTTATGTTTTATGGGATGGGCTATACATATGAGAAACCTATACTTTATTATTCTACAATGACAATGCTTCAGAATAACTATGATGTTGTTCACATGCATTACACTTATGGACAGAATATATTTAAGCTGCCCCTAGAAGAAATAACAACGATTATATCTGATGAGATAAACCCCATCGTTGCCGAGATACTTGCAAAAAAGCAATATGAAGAAAAGGTTTTTTTAGGTAAATCACTCGGAACAATCCCTCTTATTAACGGATTTATGAAAAATAATTTGTTTATGAATTCCAAAATGGTTCTGCTTACACCTTTATTAAAATTTGATTCAATTTTTGAGACGTTATTAACCAGTAATCATTCGGCATTTATTACTATCGGAGAAAAAGACCCTCACTACATCATGGATAAAATCCAAGCAATTGAAAACAAAACAAACATAAAAATCCATAAAGTGCCAAACGCTAATCACTCTTTAGATATGGAACCCTTTGATACCTTAATGTCCATCACAGCTTTGGAAGAGGTAATGAGAAGTTTAGGTGAATTCTTAAAAGAATGACTCTTGTTGAACTCTAACGGGGTGCTTGAGCTCAAGTATTATGATCGCTGCGGCGGTCATTTTTTCTTGTTGAAGTAACGAAGCAGTTATCTACAGTATCCCAATAAAAAAGGTGATAGAATAGCCCTTTTATCTTTGACTATATGTAGCCATTGATAAGGTGTTTAAGGACTTGACTCGGAGCCTCTGTGGGTACGATTTGTCTTGAAAGGCTGAAGCAGTTGTTTCATCAGGCAAACGAGCCTATCATACCCACCTCTCCAAGTAAAGTACTATGTTTGTGTACGTTGAATACGATAAATAACTACTGTAGATATGCTTCCGCAAAGATAAATTTTAGGCATTTTTAGTATCTTAAAATACGATGAATACGGTGGAAAAACATACTGTAGATAAGGGACAGATTAGTTCTAGAAGAATGTTACATTTTTCGTTCGTAGATACATATAGTGTGGTCTAAATTAAATGCAAAAAAAAGAACCCCTGTTTTTTAGGTAGTATGGTTCCTTATGTCGGGGTTTTATATTATGGGTGTGAACAAAGTTTATCAAAACGAATGGAATTATTGAACTTTTTAATGCGAGTATTCACAAAATAAACATATTTGTATTCGTTAATAAGGATCAACATGATGACATTATGTATTATGTTTGATTAGAAAAAAGAGAGGAATTGAAATGAACACAGATATTAAATACAAAAATATGTTAAGTGAATATTTTGGAACAACTATAAAGCCAGTGATAACATTAGGAGCTGGAATCTTTAAGCCTCTAGCAGGTGTACTGGCTACAGCTTATTTTACTTCTGAAGATTCATATAGATGTTACAACAAGTTATATGTGATAACGAGGATATGACAAAGATAATCAGGGAAATAGATAGAAAATAGCTAGATAATGGCCCTCCTATTCTTTGAGGTTATAGTCAATGATTATACCCACATCATATTTTTACTTTGATTAAATTATGCTAGGGGGGTATTATTTGTTTTCTTTAGCTCTGATAAAGAAGCTAAATCGTAGTGGTATTTATTGTGTTTTTCTTTTAATTCACAATAACCGTTGGAGTATATATAAACAATGATGTATTCTTTTCCATTAAACCAAACGTGGTCTCCTACCATTGACTTCACCTCACATTTTCATCTGCACTCACATATTTTACAATTTTCCGACTAATGAATGCGGTTACATTTATCGCAAATTCAAAAAATAAGCAGTTATTGTCGAAGGTTTGGGATATTCCTTTAATGACTTAAGATAAATCATACTTGGATGGGATCAAGCTATGTAAAATCGTTTTGTTTCTTCAACTAAAGGATCAGGATAGTTCAATAAGAATTCACAAAAAATCCATTAATTCTTATTCAATTTGCTAAGATTTTAGTAAAGAATGGGATTAGAAATGGTGGAGGGGAAAGTATGGAAGTAATAGAAAAACAAATAACTCTTGACGAGATAGAAATATTAAGAAAACCCTTAGAAAAATTACATAATTATCATAATGGTAAATCTAAATATTTTTCAGGTGATTATCCAAGGATAACATTTGAAGAACGGATTATTGGATATAGAAAAAACACGAAGTTTGGAGAATATAGGATTGAGCTTTTGTATGAGTCAAACACAATGAATTTAATCGCTTTTTCCATAGTTTATGGCAAGAAAGTAAGTGGCAAAATAGAAGTTTTATATGTTGATGAAGGTTATCGAAGGAACAACTTAGGTACCAAACTAATGGATAACGCAATGAACTGGTTTAGGGAAAAGGAAATATATGACATTGAATTAACAGTTGTATACGGGAATCAGGCTGTTTCCTTTTATGAAAAATTTGGATTTTTTCCTCGTTCTATAATTATGGGGACTAAATCATTATAATCGTTAACAACTTCTTCAACTGTCTGGTGCTTTGCTTCAACAAAGGAGCAAGTCATTTTTCCTTATTGAATTAACGGACAGGTTAGTTCAAGAAAAGAAATAATTTAATAAATGGTGTGGTATTAATATTGAGACAT
>JAUZQA010000573.1 GCA_030705665.1 Bacillota bacterium | reverse complement strand
GCATTTCGTAAATTTCAGGATGGATCATTCCGAGACGGCAGCCGCGGAGACCGAGCATTGGGTTAAATTCATCCAATTGACGAACTTTCTTCAGCATTTGTTCTTTTTCCTTCAATTCCTTTGAACCAGGGTTTGTTATCTGCAGCTTTGTTACAGCCACTAAAAGTTCTTCTTTATCTGGTAAAAATTCATGTAACGGCGGATCTAATAAACGAATCGTTACCGGGTTACCCTGCATGGCCTCAAAGATGCCTTCAAAATCGCTTTGCTGCATTGGCAATAACTGATCAAGAGCCTCAACCCGATCCTCGAAGTTATCTGCAATAATCATTTTTTGAACAATAGGAAGCCGCTTGACATCCATAAACATATGTTCTGTTCTGCATAGACCAATACCATTTGCTCCAAATTCGAAGGCTTTCCTGGCATCTTCGGGATTATCTGCGTTTGCTCTAACGCCAATTTTGCGTATTTGATCTGCCCAATTAAGTAATAGGATAAATTCGTCAGAGAGTTTTGGTTCTATCATGGGAATTTCACCTAACATGATTTCTCCTGTTGATCCATCGATTGTAATGATATCCCCATATTTGATCATGGTAGTGCCAACGTTCACCTGTTTTGCTTTTAGATCAATTTTTAGAGCTTCGCAACCGCAGATACATGCTTTCCCCATCCCTCTGGCAACAACAGCGGCATGGCTGGTCATACCGCCACGGCTCGTTACTACTGCTTGAGCGGCAACAATTCCATGAATATCGTCTGGAGTGGTTTCTGGGCGGACGAGGATTACCTTTTTCCCGTTTTTAGTTAATTGTTCTGCTTCATCTGCATCGAAAACTACTTGACCAGTTGCTGCACCAGGAGATGCTGGCAATCCTTTCGCTAAAAGCTTCTTCTCAATTGAATCGTCGATTCTGCGGTGGAGCAATTGATTTAATTGGTCTGGATCCACCCTTAATAAAGCAGTTTTCCGATCAATAATTCCCTCTTCAACCATGTCAACTGCCACTTTAATCGCAGCTTGGGCTGTTCTTTTACCTGTCCTAGTTTGCAAGATAAATAGTTTTCCACGTTCAACTGTAAACTCAATATCCTGCATATCCTTATAATGCTGTTCAAGGCTGGTACATGTTTCAAAAAATTGCTTAAACACTTCCGGCATTTCATCCTTTAAGGTAGCAATAGGTTGTGGTGTGCGGATTCCGGCAACAACGTCTTCTCCTTGGGCGTTAATAAGATACTCTCCATATAGAACCGATTCTCCAGTTGATGGGTTTCTAGTGAATGCAACACCTGTTCCAGAATCATTTCCCATATTGCCAAAGACCATACTTTGAATATTTACTGCAGTACCCAAATGTTCCGGAATTTTGTTTAAACGGCGGTAAACAATCGCTCTTTGGTTATTCCATGAATCAAATACAGCCTTAATTGCAAGAAAAAGCTGATCTTTTGGATTTTGAGGAAAATCAATTTTGGTATGTTTACGAACGATTTTTTTATAACCAGAAATCACTTCCACCCAATCATCTGCAGTTAACTCGGGGTCAGTTGAATATCCTTTTTGTTCACGCGTTTCTTCCAATAATTGTTCAAAATAATATGTATCCACATTTAAAACGACATCACTAAACATTTGAATAAAGCGGCGGTATGAGTCATAGGCAAAACGCGGATTATTCGTTAATTCGGCCACGCCTTCCACTGTTTCATCGTTCATCCCTAAATTCAAAATTGTATCCATCATACCTGGCATTGAGAAAGCTGCCCCAGAACGGACGGAAACCAGCAATGGATTTTTAGGGTCGCCCAACTTTTTCCCCATTTTCTCTTCAAGTTTTTTCAGGGCATCAAGTATTTGACCTTCCATCAAGCTGGAAATTTGTTTTCCTTCTTTATAGTAATCATTGCAAGCTTGAGTTGAGATGGTAAATCCAAATGGGACAGGTAGACCAATGCGTGTCATTTCAGCTAAATTTGCTCCTTTCCCTCCCAAAAGATCTTTCATATCACTATTACCTTCATGAAAAAGATAAACAAATTTTTCCATTCTTATTACTCCTCTCTCTTTTTAAGGATATCTAAAATCAAACTGGCTGTTTCTTCAACAGCTTTATTTGATACATCAATGATTGGACAGCCAACGCGCTTCATAATTTTTTCTGCATAATCTAATTCTTCAAGAATTCGTTCAAAACTGGCATATTGTGCCTGTGATGCTAATCCAAGCGCTCTTAGTCGTTCTTTACGAATTTCATTCAATTTATCAGGTGAAATAATCAACCCAATACAGTTACGTCTGGGAACTTCAAATAATTCATCTGCCGGAGGTACTTCCGGTACGATTGGTACATTGGCAACCTTAAATCGCTTATGTGCTAAATACATCGATAAAGGAGTTTTTGAAGTACGTGAAACTCCGATCAAAACTATATCTGCCCGCAGAATGCCGCGTGGGTCACGACCATCATCGTATTTTACGGCAAATTCAATTGCCTCAATTTTTTTGAAATATTCTTCATCCAGCTTTCTCACTAAACCAGGTAACTGTCTTGGATTTTTGTTAAACTTTTTGGAAAATGCATCGATCAATGGATGTAGCAAATCAACCGCTAATATTCCCTCTTCTTTTGCTCGCTGATCCAAATACGCTTTTAAAGTAGGGATCACAAGGGTGTACGCAATGATCGAATGGCTTTTTTTTGCCAAAATAATAACATCCTCGATATCCTCGATTTCCTCAACATATGAATTGCGGCGAATATCAATTTGGCCGATATCAAATTGTGTTGCTACAGCTTTCACGACGAATTCTGCTGTTTCCCCTACAGAATCAGAAACAACATAGACCATTTCTTTCGGATTCAAAGTCACTTCCACTCCCCTATTGTTCTGTGATTTCAAGGTATGCCCGGGTGATTGTTGTCTTTGTAATGCGGCCGATTACCATATATGTATGTGGGTCTTCATCGGTTCCCTTTACTACAGGAAGCGAATCGATATGGTTTTCAATCATTTTTTTTGC
>JAUZQA010000572.1 GCA_030705665.1 Bacillota bacterium | reverse complement strand
GATTTAAAAAGCAAGCATGTGGAATGCGAAGCAGATGACTTTTTACCAAAGCCTTTCGACAATGATCAGTTAATCAAGAAGATTAAGAAGCATGCAATGAAAAATTAGCCGCTCGTGAGAACGCTCAGAGTACTTGGGTCAGTAGTCAATTATCCGCAAGAGATTTATTGCACAGGATCCGGCCCGGGCTTAATGCTTTCGCCTTATTATCGTCAGGAAGATTTGTCCATCTAACTATGCACAGGGCAGCTGTACCGGAAATTTTTATCGTTTAGCCTAAACCGTTAGCCCAACCAAAAAACTATGGATGAAGTTAAGTACAAATGCTGAATAATGAAAGTCTGCCTTTGCTGCGGATATGGCCTTACAAAAGATGGGATTTGCAGTTCGGCCGGCAAAGCAGCAAACCGCTTTCCTGCTGCACTTTACCGGGCTATGTTGGTATGGGGTTTATCTTTCCCGGGTTTTCTGCCAATTCTCGTAGGTCATCTCAAATTTAATTTCCTTAGGTCCGTGTGTTCCAACTTCAATCCAGCCTGCTTTTTTATAAAACTTTTCAGCTCTTGTATTAAATGCTGTTCCCAGCCAAACTTTGTCTTTGGTCTGCGTAAAATACCAATCAAGCATTAATTTATGAAGTTGTTGTCCAATTCCTTTCTTTTCAAATTCAGGCTGTAAGAATAATGCCCAAATATTATTGCCTTTCAAGTCTGCAATTGCAAAACCAACTATTTGGCTATCAATTTCGCAAACCCAACCCTTTCCTCTAACAGTCAAAAAGATTTCACAATCTTTATCGGTCACTAAATTTGGATTCGATAAAGTATTTTCATACACCGAATTTCTAACAATTTGAATCTGTTTAATATCTTCGATTTTTGCTTCTCTGTAAATCATTATTAGTACAAATCATTCTTATCAAAATGTGGGCTGTATAGAAGCCAACGTTAGGTCCTGCCGCTATGCCGGAAATTAATATCGTTTAGCCCGGAACGTTAGCCCAACCTGCCTGCCGGCAGGTTAAAAAACTATTAATGAAGTTAAGTACAAATCCTTAAAATTGGAAGTCGGCATGGGTTGCTGCTGGTGGCGTTATAAATGATGAGGATTTGCTCTTCATCCGGCATAGAGAGCTTATTTTCATAACTGAATGGTTTTCGGGCATAGGCATTGAGCCTGGCATTTTGGTATTTGTTTTTACAGTATATTATTTTCCTTTAAGCCATTGTATAAGGCTGAAAATTACTTTAAAGTTCACTCTTCCTTCTGCATCCCCTCCTGCCAAATCAACTCCGACATCAATAAAGCGATCATCTTTCACCGTGAAGCGCTTGCCAGCTCCCAGCGTGAAAGAAATAGTTGAAAAGCGATCTCCTAAGTCAATATCCGTTCCAGCCAGTCCATTAATAAAAAATCCGGAACTGCCAAACTGGTATTTGTAGCCACCTTGAAGTGAAAGAAAAGTGAGTCTTCGGGGGCCATAGCCAGACATTCTCTCTTTATAGCCCCAGGAAGTTAAATTCATCTTCAAAAGCAGCGCACTTCTGTTGGAAAAATTGTACTGGCCAATTGCCTCTAAACCGCCACCTGTTTTCAGAATACTCGGAAATCCGTCACTTCCAATCGGAAAAGAAATCAGCGGGCCTGCTGCAATACTTTTGTCGCCTTTCTGGGCTTGGGCTACTCCAAAAAGACCAACTAATATCAGTGTAAATATGACCTTTTTTCTCATCGATTAACTTTGGTTTGATGCAGCTTTTCGTTGCCTAAAATTTACTTTCAAATCGAAATTTTATTTCATTAACATTGAAGCATTGGCAAAGACAGCCGATGACGGCTGCCTTTGTTAGCAGTTCGTTGTTATTGTCTGTCCACCATGTAATTCAGTTCAGTTACCCCGCAAGTAAATAGTCGGGTACCCAATAGGTTTAGTTTTATTTTGTCTTTGATGTCTACAAACAATGGAATGCCTCGTCCAAGAACAATTGGATTAACAAATAGCCAGTAGCCATCAATTAAGTTCTGTTGAATAAGTGAATGTGTGGCTGTCGGGCTACCAAAAAGCAAGACTTCTCCACCTGCCTGTTGTTTTATTTCGTTTATTTTATCCGAAAGGTTGTCGCTAATAATTGTTGTATCAGTCAAACCCGTGTCTTTCATTGTTTTCGATAAAACAACTTTGTGAGCTTTGTTATACCACTTTGAATGTTCAATGTCGTGCTTGGTCGCATCCGGCTTGTCTCCTGCGGTAGGCCAGTAATTTTCCATCATCTGGTAAGTTACTCGTCCGTATAATGCCGTATCGGTTTCGTCGATCCGCTTAGCGACATGATCAAAAATTTCTTCACCAAGTTTGATCCAGTTCATCTCTCCGTTCGGGCCTGCTACAAAACCGTCAAGCGATATGTGCATAAATGAAATTACTTTTCTCATATTTTTTTTATTATTTTTTATGGTTTGTTACTTTGTAATATTTTAATATAATTTTCAAGTCGATTTAAAGTCTGCTTGCCACCTTCAATGGCATTTACCTTTCTATTTAATTCTTCAATAATTTCTTTAGACTTAAATACTGACTTCATTGTCAGCAATGTTTTCCCTTCAACCTCTTCAAATAAAGCTGAAACCGTAAAGTCATAATCTTCGCTTTCCCCAAAGTGTTTATAAGATAGAAGGGAAGGTTTGTTTACTTCCAAATATTCAACTTTGCTATCAAAATCTTGTCCCCAACCGTGCATAATAGAATCCCAGGTTTTGCCAGATTCTACATTCATTGATTTTATAGTCAGCGAAAAACCATCCGGCCCCCACCATTCTTTTATATGCTCCGGGGTGGTCCATACTTCCCAGACCAAATCCCTTGGAGCATCGAGAATTCTCGTATGTATAAGACTGTTCCCTTCCTGTTTGAATGTATTGTATTTTTCCATCTTTCTATTTTTTCTTTTTTTGAATTTTAGCCAGGTAATTTTCCAATGAGTCAAGTTTATTGTCCCAATATTTCCGGTATTGGTTTACCCAGTCCGCTACTTCATTTAAT
>JAUZQA010000571.1 GCA_030705665.1 Bacillota bacterium | reverse complement strand
GGGAAATCTAATATTCTCGTAAGTGAATTAGGACTTGGCTGCATGTCACTCGGAACGGACGAAAAATCAGCCCTTGAGATCATTCATACTGCACTCGAGGAGGGAATAAACTATTTTGATACGGCCGACCTTTACGATCGGGGATTAAATGAAAAGATCATTGGTCAGGCACTAAAAAATGTTCGTGAAAATGTTGTTATTGCAACAAAAGTAGGGAATCGCTGGAGTCAAGAAGGTGATGGGTGGTTTTGGGACCCTTCTAAAACTTACATAAAAGAAGCCGTGAAAAGCAGCCTCAAAAGATTGGGGACAGATTACATTGATTTATATCAGCTTCATGGAGGGACACTTGATGATCCAATATCTGAAACCATTGAAGCATTTGAAGAATTGAAAGCAGATGGATTTATACGGTCATATGGCATTTCCTCGATTCGGCCTAATGTTATTCGTGAATATATCCAGAAATCTTCAATTGATTCGGTGATGATGCAATACAGCATTCTTGACCGCAGACCTGAGGAAGAGTCATTACCCCTCTTACATCAGCATGGGATCAGTGTAGTAACACGAGGTCCTTTGGCAAAAGGTCTTTTAAGTAATCGAGCACTGGACAAAGTTAGTTCATCTCTGAAAAAAAATGGTTATTTAGATTATAGCTGGGAAGAGTTAAACGAACTTCTCACCATGCTTAGGTCTAAATTGGCATCTTCCCGCTCGATGACAGAGGTCTGCCTTCAATTTAATTTAGCGAATCCTGCCGTAACAGCAATTGTCGCTGGGGCCAGCAGCCCGGCACAGCTAAGAGAAAATGCTCGTGCAGTCAAAGGTGAGCCGCTGACAAATGAAGAAGTTTCATTGATAAAAGAAATCTCAAAGCTTACACATTACAAACAGCATCGTCAATAAATAGGGGGAGCTGCAAGCCTGCTCCCCCATTTATTATTTAAATTCTTTCCAATTCATTTCACTTTCGGCCAGCAGCTCCTCAAATGTTTTATTTTTTTCTTTTAGTCTTCTCTCTTCACGCTTTTTTTGTTCTTCCGCTTCTTTTTTTTTTTCTTCCGCAGCCTTCAATTCTTGCTGCCTGTCTTTTAATTGATTATATAGATCCTTGCTAATCATATCGCCAAGCGTTACCGCTGTATCGTCTTTTTTTGGTTTTTGCTTCTGTTGTTTTTTCACTTTTGATCACTCCTCGAAAGAACTTATTGTTATTATAACATTTTAATAGCATACTCTGTTAAATTTGGCTGTTGCTTTCCTCTCCAATCAACAGGATTAAAAAATCTTCCTTTAAACAACCAATAGAAAAAAGCAGACTGGTTACCCAGCCTGCTTCTGAATTTTACGATCTTATTTCTTAAGCTAATTCTACGATTGTTGCAATCCCCTGACCGCCGCCGATGCAAAGAGTAGCTAAACCGGTTTTTGCTTGTCTGCGTTTCATTTCATGAATCAACGTTACAATGATACGTGCACCGCTGGCACCGATTGGGTGTCCAAGAGCGACTGCACCGCCGTTAACATTTAAAATTTCTTTGTTGAAGCCTAAATCTTTACCTACTGCAAGTGCTTGAGCAGCAAATGCTTCATTTGCTTCAATTAAATCAATATCTTCAATGGAAATTGCTGCTTTTTCCAATGCTTTTTTCACTGCAGGAATCGGACCAAGTCCCATAACTGCTGGGTCTACTCCAGCTGCACCGGTTGATTTAATTGTCACAAGTGGTTTAATTCCCAGCTCTTCAGCTTTTTCTTTGCTCATTAGAACCAATGCTGCTGCGCCGTCGTTAATACCGGAAGCGTTACCAGCAGTTACAGTTCCATCCTTTTTGAATGCAGGGCGTAATTTTGCTAATTTTTCTGCAGTTGATCCTGCCTTTGGAAATTCGTCAGTATCAAATACGATTGGGTCACCTTTACGTTGCGGGATTACAACCGGAACGATTTCATCCTTAAATTTGCCATCTTCAATTGCTTTGACAGCCTTTTGCTGGCTCCATGCAGAAAACTCATCTTGTTCTTCTCTTGTTAATTCATATCTTTCTGCAATGTTTTCAGCAGTGACTCCCATATGGTAGTTATTAAACGCATCAGTTAATCCATCAGCGATCATTGTATCAATTAATTTTTGATCTCCCATTTTGAAACCTTCACGAGCATTTTTCAATACATATGGTGCTTGAGTCATACTCTCCATACCGCCTGCTACAACGATTTCAGCATCACCAAATTGGATTGCTTGCATAGCAAGATGAACGGCTTTCATCCCTGAACCGCAAAGCTTATTGATTGTCATTGAAGTGGATTCAACAGGAATCCCAGCTTTTAATTGGGACTGACGTGCCGGATTTTGCCCTGCGCCTGCTTGCAGAACGTTACCCAAAATAACTTCATCCACTTGCTCCGGATTTAATCCAGCTTGCTCAAGAGCACCCTTAATAACGGTTGCCCCAAGGTCTGCTGCAGTTACATTTTTCAAACTTCCATTAAAGTTTCCAATTGCTGTACGTACAGCACTTACAATAACGATTTCTTGACTCATTTTATTAGCTCCTTTTTTCTGCTTTTGTCATAATACATAATTCTCCCTAAAATTCTAAAATCCTTTTATTTTTTCAAAAAAATTTTCAATATTTTTAGTTTTGAAACAACTTGTCGCTTTTCAATGAATATTGTCGTTTATTGCGAAGGAAAAAAAAGGAACAATTGAACGATACGCATTGTTTCTGGGCCGGTGTATAAGTGGTCTCAATTTAATCCATCTTAAGAAATGATAATCGATTGAAGGGAGAATTACCCATGAGCCAAAAACGGGATAAAGGTAGTAGTCAAAAAGGAAAAAGTTATGCTGATTCTGCTGGCGGCGGGAAAAGAATGATTGCTGCGGAGGAACTTGAAAAAGCTATCCAGCCTAGGCTTCGACAAAACACTGAACAACCATAATCCTTCTTTAACATGAAAAAAGCTGCTGAATGAAACAGCAGCTTTTTTCATGTTAAAATAGATATAGTTTCCATTTTTGGATATTTGGGAGG
>JAUZQA010000570.1 GCA_030705665.1 Bacillota bacterium | reverse complement strand
GAGTGCTACTCTATTAATAAATATTTCAATATAACAAAATGGGAGAGAGTCATATGGGTTATTTAGATACTGCAAATGATCTATACAAAGAAGCAGCCATTACACCGCAGGCAGGTCTCTGTTGTGTGACAAATCCAACACGGTTCTTGCCGGATTTAACGATTCCAGAAGAAATGCAGCAAATGATTTATGGCTGCGGCACAACAGTACATTTTGGCGATTTGAATTCCCAGGAAACCATTCTTTATATTGGTGTAGGCGGAGGATTAGAAGCGCTTCAATTTGCCTATTTCACACGTCAGCCTGGTGCAGTCATTGGAGTTGATAGCGTGATCGAAATGCTTGAAAAGGCGAGAGACAATCTTACGCTTGCAGCTAAAACCAATGAATGGTTTCGGCCAAATTTCATTAAGTTGATGCAGGGGGATGCACGTGAACTGCCTGTACAAAGTGAAAGCGTTGATGTTACTGCTCAAAATTGTCTTTTTAACATTTTTGAACAGGACGATTTGACAATGGCACTTGGTGAAATGTACCGCGTCCTAAAACCAGGAGGCAGATGCTACATATCAGATCCGATCACAACGAAGCCCATACCTGAACACTTGCGAAAAGATGAACGATTACGCGCTATGTGCCTTTCAGGAGCATTGACCTATCAAGAGTATTTGAATAAAATGATCGCAGCAGGATTTGGAATGATCGAAATCAGAGAGCGCCGTCCATATCGTATGTTGGATAAAGAACGCTATGGACTTGAAGAAGATATTTTATTGGAATCCATTGATATTGTTGCCTATAAAAACCCTGTTCCTTCAGATGGAGCCTGCATTTTTGCGGGAGAAACAGCAATCTACGTTGGATCTGAAGCGTTCTTTGATGACGGACAAGGGCATATAATTCATCGTGATATTCCTCTGCCAGTTTGTCAGAAAACGGCTAAAAACTTGCGGACTCTGAAGAGAAACGACCTGTTTATAACCGAACCAACTTATCATTATAGCGGCGGTGGTTGCTGTTAAAGTCATAAAAGCATCGAATGCGAATCGATGCTTTTATTCGTTTTCCTATTAAAATGTCTCATAAATCATTTTTCCTGTCAGCGAAGTATCATAGTCACCTAATGAATTAAGTTCAGACAGAAATTGCTGTGAAGATAATATTTCTCTTACCGTGTTAATGAGCTGTTCAGATTCTTGGGTTTTTATGATAACAATGTCATATTGCTCGGAAATTAATGGAACAAAATCGATTCCCACGATTTTCGCAGCTTTTTCTATTCCCACTCCAACATCGGCGATCCCAGTAGCCACAGCTGAAGCTACACTTAAATGATTGGTTTCTTCGTTTTCATATCCATTTATCGTTCTTGAAGGAATCCCGTTGATTCTAAGCTGTTCGTCAAGCAGAATTCGTGCTCCAGATCCTTTTTCCCGATTAATGATGGTAACATTTTTACGTTTTAAATCAGACCAAGAATTTAGCTTTAAAGGATTTCCCTTTTTAACGTAAAAACCAGCCTTCCTTACAAGCAGATTGATTAATACAAAGGGATGGCCGACCAAAATTTTTTTAATATAAGGTAAATTATATTCACCTGTATCCCCGTCAAAAAGATGCAAGCTTACAATATCACATTCTCCATTGTACATAGAAAACAGGCTGTTTAAGCTTCCCGTAAAAGATCTTAATGGTTTAAAGGGTGTTTGTTTCTCAATATGTTTACCTAAAATATCTAAAACAAGGTCCTGTCCGCTAATGACAATGTGATCCTTTGTTTGTTTACTTTGAAGATTAGTGGCTGGGGCTGGCGGTGCTGGATTCGGATGTGTTTTACGATGATCGATATATATATCCAAGTCTTTTGCATCTATTCTCATTTGCCTTCCGACTCGGAAAACAGGTAGTTCCCCTTTTTTAACAAGGTCATATAAGGTTAATTTCGAGACCTTTAAAAGCTGTGACACTTCTTCAATTGTATATGAAAGCTCCTTTGGCATTCGCACACCTCCACTTTTAATTTTATCGCAATTTCTTTTAAATAAAACAAATAATGTAACCATGTTCACATATTTTTTAATTATAAATAATTATAATGAGTTATAAATAGATATAATTAGTTATAATTAACCCTATCTGATATGAATGGGAGTGGAAAGATGAACAAGCTTACTCGTGTCTTTTTTTCAATGCTATTGCTATTGGTAGTAGTGTCAGGCTGCTCAACCAATGAGCAAAATAAAAACTCAGAAAAGAAACAAGCTGCCTCTTCAAAGAGTGTTGAACTAACCATTTCAGCTGCAGCAAGTTTGCAGGATGCCTTAACTGACATAAAAACAACATTTGAGAAGGAACATCCAAATGTAAAAATAACCTATAATTTCGGAGCTTCAGGTGCATTGGAACAGCAAATCTCTCAGGGTGCACCAGTCGATTTATTCTTCTCTGCTGCTGAAGACAAATTTCAAAAATTAGAACAAGAAGGTCTGATCGAAAAGAAAAACGGAACAGACTTACTCGGTAATGACCTTGTTTTGGTCGTTCCAAAGGATGCAAATAAAGGGATCAAATCCTTTGCAAACCTGACGAAAGCAGACAAAGTAGCCCTTGGTACCCCTGAGTCTGTACCAGCGGGCCAATATGGGAAAGAAACATTGGAAGATTTAAATATCTGGTCAGCAATTGAAGGGGAAGTCGTTTATGCAAAAGATGTCCGCCAAGTGCTTACATATGTTGAAACGGGGAACGTTGATGCAGGAATTGTTTATAAAACGGACGCTTTAACTTCACCAAAAGTAAAGATTGCCGCAACAGCTGCAGAAAATACACACGCACCGATTATTTATCCAGTGGGGGTAATGAAAAACAGTTCACATTCAAAAGAAGCTGCCCTTTTTTATGATTACCTTCAAAATCAAAAGTCGATGAAGATTTTTGAAAAATACGGATTTAAAGGTCTGAAATAATTCAAATGTCAGCCGACTTTTGGTCTCCAGTTAAATTATCGATTGAAATTGCACTTGTCTCGGGAATATTAGCTTCCATTTT
>JAUZQA010000057.1 GCA_030705665.1 Bacillota bacterium | reverse complement strand
TTGATTAATGAGTTTAGCAATGCTTCCTGAGCCGGATGGGCCGAGATATTCAATCGTTTTTCCAAGAACGTTCAATAGAGGTATTATTTTTGCGAAAATCTCTTTCTCTCCACCAACCATGATGGTTAAAGAGCCGTTTTCCGCTCCTTCAGGACCCCCGCTAACTGGTGAATCTAAATAATGAATTTCTTTTTTTCTTGCCTGTTGAAAAATGGATTTGCTGGTTTCAACGCCAACGGTTGTCAAGTCAATACATATGGTGTTCGGACGGGCATGTTCGAGAATGCCAGAACCTCCCAGATAAACTGCCATCACATCTGCAGGCATCGATAAACAGGTACAAATAATATCACAACTAGAGGCGAGCGATGAAACTGTATCTGAAAGCAACGCCCCATCCTCTTTCAATGCTCTTGCTTTTTCCTTGGTGCGATTAAATACCCGAACTTGATAACCACACTCAAGTAATCTTTTTACCATACGGGAACCCATCACACCAGTTCCGATAAACCCAATGTTCACGTTACATTCTCCTTTCTTCCGAGGAAATCCAGTCAAAGCTTTCTTCGCTTTTACCCTCTGGTATATATTCCAATCCGATATAACCCTCGTATTTATTTTCTAAGATTTGAAGAATTTGTTGGTAGTCCATTTCCCCGCTTCCCGGCTGATGCCGTCCTGGATGGTCAGCAATTTGAACGTGTCCAACAATATCAGCATACTCCTGATAGATTGACAGAGAATGTCCATGCACTCTCTCAATATGATAGAAGTCAAATTGCAGCTTTACATTTGGTAATTCAACAGCTTTTAAAATCTCGAATGCTTGATCGATATTTGTTAAATAATAATCAGGCATATCAAATGGATTTATTGGTTCTATCAAAAGCGTCAGCCCATGCTTTGCCAATTCCGTTCCAGCATAATGAAGATTTTCAGTATAAACTTTGTTTGCTTCTTTTGGATCTGCTCCCTTAGAAATCCCCGCCATGCAATGAATTCTGGAAACATTTAATGCTTTTGCATATTGAATCCCTTTGTTAACCGATTCTTTAAATTCGTTTATTCTAGATGGATCTGCAGCAACTCCCCGATCCCCTTGTGCCCAATTCCCAGGTGGCAAATTGATTAACACCATTTCTAAATGATGCTGTTTAAGTGCCTGCTGTATCACTTCAATCGAATTTTCATATGGAAATTGACATTCTACAAAAGAAAATCCAAAATCACTTGCTTTTTTAAAACGTTCCAAAAAAGGAACTTCTGTAAAGATGGTTGAAAGATTAACAGCAAATTTTTTCATTCAAGCCTCCATGAATAGATATCATTAAAAAAATTCCCTCATTTTTTGGTGAAGATACGATGAGGGAATTTTTTTATTTGTTTATTTTTCGACTTTTTCGACCGTAATTCCTGCCCACTCTTCATAGCATTTAATTACAGCGCTCATATCTTCTGAACCATATCCTTTTGCTTTCGCAATCTGAAAAATTTCTTTGACAAGCCCAAGGACTGGAGTCGAAATTTCTAATTCTTTTGCAACATTAGAAGCCAAGCCAAGATCTTTATGTATGAGCTGTGTCATAAAGTGTGGCGAAAAATCGCGGCTAATTACTTTTGCCGCTTTATTTTCAACCATTCCACTTCTGGCACCTCCGCCAGCAACCACCTTCACAAAAACCTCCGGGTCAATGCCGGCTTTTGTTGCCATTGTGATTCCTTCTGAAAATGAAAGGAGATTAATAGCAGCCATCGTATTATTAGCTAATTTCGTATAAGATCCTTTTCCGTGTTCCCCCATATAATAAGCATTTTGGCCCATTACGGCAAACAATGGCAGGCATTTTTCAAAAGTTTCTTTTTTACCGCCAACCATAAACGTCAAAATCCCCTCAATCGCTTGCGGTTCACTTCCTGTAACGGGTGCATCAAGCATTTCAACATCATGCTTGATAAGTTCTTCAGCCACTTTTTTACTCGTAGAAGGTGAAATCGTGCTTGAATCAACAACGATTAATCCTGTATAGGCGCCAGACAGAATACCATTTTCACCTAGAATCACTTCCTCAACAGCAGCATCAGCCGTCAACATCGTGAATACTACCTCACTTCCAGCTGCCACCTCTTTTGGGGAATTGGCAATGGTCGCCCCTTCTTCTTTTAGAACATTCATTTTTTCTCTAGTACGATTAAAGATGATCACTTCATACCCGTTTTTCAATAAATTATGCGCCATTGGATGGCCCATCGTGCCTAAACCGATAAAACCCACTCTCATTTTACATCCACTCCCTTATAAAAGATGACACTTTTATGATAAGCCAAAAATCTTCCATTGTAATCATCCAATTGGACTGTCCATTAATCATCCAGTTAGTTTAAATAGACTAAATTTTCTATACTTTCAAAATATTTTCCTCTATAATAATATTAAAAATCATCTACTGAAATAAAGAGGGAGAATAGAAATGGAGCGATTTAGAAAATTCTTTGCAGCTGCCATTCTTTTATTTGGACTGGCGGCATGTGACCTAATAAATGAAACAAAAAAAACGAATAAATCTGAAAACACAGTGATCTCTGCAACATCAAATGCACCTAAAACTGCAAAAGAGCAAACGCCTCCTAAACAAGTGGAAACAAATCAACAAACTGCACAGGGAGCAATTTGTAATATCCCCGGCGCATCAGCAAATGCTCAACAATATCCAGTAATTGTTACTGAAACATTGGACGGGGACACCATTAAAGTGATTTATAATGGCAAAGAAGAAACAGTAAGGTATTTAATGGTTGACACTCCGAAGGAGAAAAAATCAAAAGGCTGCGAGCAGCCCTATGCGCTGGATGCTGCCAGCAGGAATAAGCAACTTGTGCACTCTGGAAACGTGACAATAGAATTTGAATTTGGTAAAAGCAATACCGATCAAAATGGCCGTTTATTAGCATACGTCTTTGTGAATGGTACCTCCATACAGGAAACATTATTAAAAGAAGGGCTGGCACGTGTATCCACTAATGATCAACAGCGCTATAAATACTCCATCCCATTCATAAGTGCCCAGACGATCGCTAAAAAAAACCAATTGAATATTTGGTCTGAAGCTGATTATGTTACAGAAAATGGGTTTAAACAATGTAAACCATCGGGAGTTTAAATAATCCTTAGCAACTAATGACGGTTGCTCTGTTTTGCTCGCTGCTAGATTGGCAAATGGATACTAAAAACGGTCCCTTGATTTTCCACGCTAGAAACTTCTATATGACCGCCATGAAGCTCAATAATTTCTTTTGCAATGGGAAGACCAAGGCCAGTCCCCCCATAATTACGGGAGCGGGATTTTTCAACCCGATAAAATCTTTCCCAAATACGGGATAGCTCCTCTTCCGGTATCCCGATGCCATTGTCTTCAATTTTAATTGTAATGGAAGTACCTCCTTCACAAACACTTACGGTTATTTCACCATTTTCAGCGGTGTACACTCTTGCATTTTCTAGTAAATTCATTAATACTTGTTCCAATCTCTCAGGATCAATCATGCCGCTGATCTCGTCGATATTGCTATTAAACTGGCAAGTAATTCCTTTCCTTTCCATTTCATATTGAGCGCGATAAACAATTTCATTTATAAAAGTTACCATATTGATCTTCTTCTTAGTAAGGAGTATTTTTCCATCTCTGTATTTTGTTAAATCAAATAAATCCTTTACAAGATGTTGGACCCTCAAAGTTTCTTCAGAGATAATCGTTAAATAATTAATTCTTTCTTCGGGATCACGAATCCGATCTTGAATAAGCAAATCAGCATACCCTTTTATATACATGAGAGGTGTTTTCAATTCATGTGAAATATTGCTTAAAAATTCGTTCCTTGATGTTTCATAGCGATGCAATTCACTTGCCATCGAATTAATCGCAGTTGTTAAATCAGTAATTTCGTCATTTCCTTTTAAAGGTAGCTGAACACAATAATTCCCTTTGGCAATTTGTTGTGAAACCTTTCTGATTTTTATTAGTGGCTGGGTAATTTGTTTAGAAAAAAGTAAAATGATAAACGAGGAGATCATAATGGCACTGATCGCAAAGATGGTTATTGCCAAATGAATTTCGTTTACCTCTTGTCGAATGGGGATCGTGGATGAGAACATAATGACTGTACCTACTATTTCATCCTTCTTAATGATTGGCGATTTTGTCACAATATAAGGATGTGTTTTCCAGTCTGTTTCTTCGAATTTTTTGGTTGAGTGGATTGCGGTAATTGGCTTCAAATATTTTTTTTGATCCGCTATCACGCAATTTGAAGAAATTAATACATTTCCTTTTGCATTTACAACGACAACTGCTGTTTCTACTCCTCCTTCCATCATTGCAACATGATGCAGCGTTTGCTGATTAAAGTATTCAGCAAGTACATTGGCATGGCTAAGACCTCGGAAATATAATTCATTTTCAATATGGTCAACATAAAAATGAACATAGATCGTATCAAATACATGTCCAATTGTTACCATTAGGATAATAAATAAACTAATCTGCATTAGCCCTAATTTATATGATATTTTCCTCATCTAAAACCACTCATTCCCTCAATTTACGATCCTAGTTTATAACCAATACCCCAAATTGTATGGATAAGATCATCGGATTTATTGCTGTAATGCCGCAGTTTCACACGCAGATTTTTCATATGGGAATCGACCGTACGAGTATCTCGATCCAGGTCAAAGCCCCAAACTCTCTCCAATAATTGCTCGCGGGTTAACACATGACCGATATTGGAAATGAGAACTTCGAGGAGATCGTACTCCTTTGGTGTACAATGAACGAGTTTATTTTGATAAAAAACTTGGCGTTCAGCTTTGTTTATTTTCAAATCTTTATAGACAAAAATATCAGTCGGTTGGTTTAGGGTAACCCTGCGAAAAAGGGCCTCCATTCTAGCTAACAGTTCTATTTCTTCGAATGGCTTTGCAAGGTAATCATCTGCTCCTAATTTCAAGCCCTTTACTTTATCAAGCGTTTCCTCTTTCGCTGTTAAAATGATAATAGGGACGTCACTTGATCCTCGTACTTCTTGACAAAACGTCCACCCATCCATATGCGGCATCATAATATCTAGCAAAATTAAATCAATATCTACTGTTTTTAACATTCTTAATGCCTGTACACCATCTTCTGATTCTATTACGTTGTAGCCTGCGTCAGTCAGATACACACGAATTAAGTTCCGCATATGCTGTTCATCATCAACAATTAATATGGTCTTTATGGACATAAAAACCTCCCTAATGGAAATAAAACATATTCATCTTTGTATAATGATATACGACAAAGGTCGCATATATGAATATAAAAACAGACACAAATGACTAAAAATAAACCAGACTCACGACCAACCATGAGTCTGGTTTATTTTCAGTCATTACTTTCAGAATTTGCTGCTTGTTCCTCTCGATATTTTTTAAGCAATTCATACCTTTCTGCGTTCTTCTTATCAACAGCTTTGATTACCTTTCTCCACCAGAGTGCAAAACCAATATAAGCGGCTAAGGTGAAAAGCCACCAAAAAACCCAAAAACTAGTAGGATCAGTATTCATTCCATTCATGTTCATATTCATGATCCACACCACCCTCAAAGGTCAAATTAAATATAAACTGATATAAACACATAACCAGACGACCGTCACAAACATCCAGTAAACTTGAATGGCTTTTACAGGCCAATAGCTTTCGCTTGAAAAACGCTGCTTATTAGCTTGAATGGCAATGGCAACTAGAGCTACGAGGCCTCCTAATAGATGCAGCTCGTGGAATAGAGTAATAATATAGTAGACCTCACCAAATCGGCTCCCCCAATCCATTGAACTCGTCAGCCACTCATAGCCATTCACCACCATGACAATCAACCCTAGTAGAGCCGTCATGTTTAGATAAAACCTAGTGTTTTTGAATAGGCCAGATTGAATCATTTTTAATCCCCGTTGAACAGTGAATGCACCTAATAGCATAAGAATGGTAGATGTGATACCAAAACCCTGATTTAATTCGTTAGATCTCATAGTTCCAGCGAGTAAAAAGCGAGTAGAAAACAAGGTTACAAACATAATCGCTTCGGCGATAATAAAGATCCAAAATGATCCAACATACATCCTGAGTTTTTCATCCCGACTCATTTCAATTGGAGAAAGTGTATGGTCACTCATTTTCCTCACCTCTAATTTCTCAAATTAACTTAAACATCCGATCCAGTTGAAGGCGGCATTGAAAATTGGTAGTTTGCAGCCCCTTCTCCGTAATCATAAAAATCGCCCGTGACTAAAGGGATTTCAAGGAAATTTTCATGTGGAGGAGGCGAAGTTGTCTGCCATTCCAGGGTTTTACCTCCCCAAACATTTGCTGCTGCCTTTTTCCCCTTAGCCCAGCTATAGGCAAAATTAATAAACGGAATCACAAAGCTTAAACCTAAAAGAAAAGCACAAATAGAAATCCAAATATTAATATTTTGCAAGTATGGTAGATATGAGGCTACCCTTCGATTCATCCCATCGACTCCGGCAACCTGCATCCCAGTAAAGGTTAAATTAAAAAAGATAAAAATCGCCCAGGCGCTGATTTTCCCCCATAACTCGTTGTACATCCTGCCCGAGACTTTAGGAAACCAGTAATACATTCCAGCAAGCCAGGTGAAAACCATTCCGCCAAGGATCGTGTAATGAAAGTGCGATACAACAAAATACGAATTGTGAAGCTGCCAGTCACCGGGAACGTCTGAAAGAAAGACTCCAGTTAAACCGCCAATTAAAAAGTTGAATATACTCATTAAGACAAAAATCAGTGGTGTCTTTAATCGTAATCTGGCTCCCCACATGGTTCCAAGGGCGGCAATATACATAAATCCTGTAGGAATTGAAATCAGTTCGGTTGTTGTCATAAATGGGATTAATCTTGTATCGTCTGTAGATGTATACATATGGTGGGTCCATACGACAGAGCTTAAGGCGGTGATTCCAATTAACCCTGCCAAGACCCATTTCCTGCCAAATAACGTTTTTTGCCCCATGACAGGCAGGATTTCAAGCCATAAACCCCACGCCGGCAGCATAATGATATATACTTCAGGGTGGCCGAACAGCCAGAAGAGGTCCTGCCACAGCATCGGAATTCCGTTTGCATTGAAAAATTGTGTAGGAACAGCACGGTCTAATAAACCCATGAACATATCGACCCCGATTACCGGCACCCAAATAATATTCAACAAAGAGGTAACCAGCATGGCCCAGGCAAACATTGGGAGCCTTCTCCAGGTTAATCCTGGAGCTCTTAAATAGATGATGGTTGCAATGACGTTAATCCCGGTAAAAATGGATGATAACCCCAACGCATAAACACCAAGATAATATAATGTTTGACCAGAACCATCTGTACTCGCCAGCGGTGCGTATCCTGTCCAGCCTGTTTGAAATCCTCCCCATAATGGGCTTATTAAAATCGCGATCACACCAGCAGGAACAAACCAGTAGCTTGCTCCGTTTAGTTTTGGAAATACCATATCGTCAGCACCTACCAGGAGAGGAACAAAGTAGTTGCCAAAACCGCCCACAATCGCCACAACCGCGACTGCAAATATCATTAATGACCCGTGAATCCCCATAAAGGTATTATAGGCTTGGGCACTTGGAAACAAATTTAATTCTGGTGTCATGAGATTATACCTCAAAGCCATTGCCATAAGTCCTGCAAGCAAAAAGGCAGTCACTGAAGTAAATAAATATTGTAATCCGATTACTTTATGGTCAGTATTGAATCGAAAATAGCGGCCGACTCCTTGTCCTTGATCCCATTTGTTCTCACTACCAAACCAAGGTAACACAACGGCTTCCCACATACCGGAACCAAGCAGCCAACCAATTAAACCTAATAAAAAGCCAAAGATTCCAGATTGTTCAGTCACTAATGGCGTTCTCATCAAAAGTGCCGTCAGCGCCATTCCGGCAAAAACACCAATTACTCCCCATAAAAAAGCCCGTAAAGTTGGCTTTATATGGTCAAAGCCTGATACGTTTTTTACAGCATCCGTCACATTGATTCCTCCTTTTACTAAAAGTGATGTTAATATCCCGGCGGTGTAAAATCTTTGCCTCTATTTTTCTCTACCCATTTATTGAACTCTTCCCTGCTAACCACTTTAACAAGAGCCCTCATTTCCGCATGGCCAACACCGCACATTTGCGAACATTGAACACGCATTAACGGATTTTTCTCTGTATGAGAAATCGTGGTTGGTTTCATATACAATGTCCTCGTTTCACCTGGCATGACATCCTTCTTGATCCTAAATGCGGGTACCCAAAAGGAATGCATGACATCGTCTGTTTGCAGGACAAACTTATCTTCCTGATCAACAGGAAGGATTAATTGATCATAATTTTTGATGCCGTACTTTGGATACGAAAAAGTCCAGTTCCACTGGGCTGCCGTGACATCGACCTCCAGCGGATCAGCCGTTTTCTCGTGTGCCCATAATGCATCTAAACCAGTTACTCCTGGATTAATAATAAAAATGATATTGATAATCGCAGAAAGGATAAACCAGGTCCATGAAAAACGCCAATTATCCTTTTCTTGATTAGGAGCAGGACCTTCCTCCCCCGATCTTGCGCGAAAACGAAAAACGCTGAAGACAATCCATAAAGTTACAAAGACAAAGATCGGTACACTCCATTTTAGTAAAAAGAAAATGGCATCATCCGAAATTTTCCCCTGGACTGAACCTACCATTGGATAATGGGCAATAAGCCAATTAGCACCCCATTCACCAAATAAAGAAAAAATGACCCATAATATGGCAAAAATGATGAAGTTCACACTGATTCCCTCCTCACTATGCTTTTATTTGACGATGGTAATCGTACCCCTCATCCCGTTCTTTATATGCTGGCCACCCCCCTGGTAGCAGGCCATTTCCCATTTACCCGGTTCATTGGGAACTTTAAATTGAAACGTCATCGTACCTCCTGGTTCGGACTTTTTTCCACGTTCAGGCCAGGCAAATACGATTTGAAATTGGTCACCCTTTTGAACTAATCCCGGCGGTTCTTTAGCCAAAATCTTTTTAGGGTTAATACCTGAGAAATGTGCAGTTCCTGGCTGTACCATTAATATGCGGTTGCCGGAAATAAGTTTGACATTCATGTTTTTAAAGAAATCGGTTTCAAAACCATCGGTAATCGTTTTACCAAAGCCCACATCCTCCTCATTGGGATCACGGCCAACCATAAATTCGTGCATGACTCCCTGCTCTGAGGTATTTCTAACAGTTAAAGTCACCGTGTCGCCTACATGCCAAGTCATTGCCGATGGTGTAAAACCATAATCCGTCATATCAATGACAAAATGAGTGGAATCCTTTTGGCCGGCATCGTCACTCCCGATTCCATAGACACTGCCGACAATAAGTAAAATGGCAAGAATAACCGAAACAACTATCCCCTTTGTTGATACTGAACCATGATTCTTAAGCAATGTTCACCCCTCCATTGCATTGTAAAATGGTAAATATGAATATGATTTATAGATTTTAAGTTTTGTAAAAAATCACCCCCTGAGAACCATTCTCAGAAAATAAGAAAAATGAACGTTTCTAGCTAGGTCTGAAGTTTTATCTATTTTGAGACAGTGTAGCAAACAAATGTGTAGAAACTGGACAGAAACTTAAAATTTTATTAACTTTTAGAAGAAAGTAATTTGCGATTGATCTTCTGCTTCATTATCAGAACAGCTGGGGAGCAGCCGTACCACGCTTTGGAAAAAAATAAATGATTAAAACATTTAAACTGATAAAATATTGACTATATTTCTAACTTTTTATATAATTCTTCTAGAATAAACACAAATACTGAAAGCACAAAATGGGGAACACCACCAAAAGGGTGTTACTACCATTTTGTGCTTTTTTTGTGGGAATTTTTGGAAGGAAGTGAAAATAGTGAAAGTCAATGGCACATTTGTTGAAGTAGAAAAAGGGCAAACGCTTTATGATTTTATCATGATGAAAAAGTTTGATTTAGCAACCATTGCTGTCGAACGAAATGGAGAAATTGTTCCAAAACCAACCTATAAAGCGGTCCTTCTTGAGAATGAAGACAGTTTGGAGATTGTTAGATTTGTAGGAGGTGGATGATCGATGAGAATAACCGTGAATGGAAAAGAAGTGGCTCTAAACTGTCAAACTGCTTTTGAAGTCCGTGAACAAATTGGTGAACCAACAGATATTGTAATTTTAAATGGGTTTCAGATCGATAAAGACTCCCCTATTTCTGAGAATGATTGTTTGTCCATCATCCGAAAAGGAATCATGCCAAACGAAGAAGAACTCGAAAGCATGATGATGGCTAGGCATACGCCAAATGTTCATAAAAAATTGAAACAAGCTAAAGTAGCGATTGCCGGGTTAGGGGGTCTTGGCTCCAATATTGCTGTTATGCTGGCAAGAATTGGAGTGGGACAGCTGCTTTTGGTAGATTTTGATATTGTGGAACCAAGCAATCTGAATCGGCAAAGCTATTACATAAGCCACCTAGGATTGCCAAAAACAATCGCACTGAAGAAACAGCTGGAAGAAATTAATCCATTTATTAGGATCGACACCGAAACAGTAAAGATAACCGAGGAAAATGTCAAAGAACTCTTTAATGGTTATGACATTATTTGTGAAGCCTTTGACAAGCCCGATCAAAAGTCGATGCTGATCAATACAGCTTTGGAGCTGCTTCCGAATAGTAAAATTGTCTCTGGTTCAGGTATGGCTGGGTTTGAAAGTTCAAATTTAATTAAAACAACAAATCCGATGAAACGGTTGTACCTCTGTGGGGATTTGGAAAATGCCGCAAGGGTCGGCAGAGGATTGATGGCCCCGAGAGTCAATATTTGTGCCGGTCATCAAGCAAATATGATTCTACGATTATTAATCGGAATCGAAGAGATATAGGAGAGGATTTTGAAAATGAGTGATTTATTAACAATTGGCGGACATAAGTTTCAATCAAGATTTATTTTAGGATCTGGAAAGTTTTCTCTAGAATTAGTGAAAGCAGTAATTGAACAAGGGGAAGCTGAAATCGTCACACTTGCTCTCAGGAGGGCAAACACTGGCGGGGAAGAAAATATTTTAGATTACATTCCAAAAAACATTACCTTGCTGCCAAACACTTCAGGAGCAAGAAATGCCGAAGAAGCAGTGAGAATTGCCCGGCTTTCGAGGGAACTTGGCTGCGGTGATTTTGTAAAGCTTGAAGTCATTTCCGATTCTAAATATTTACTCCCAGATAACACTGAAACAATCAAAGCGACAGAAGTGCTGGCCAAAGAAGGGTTTATTGTCATGCCCTATATGTACCCTGATTTATACGCGGCAAGAGCGTTGGCGGATGCGGGTGCTGCTGCCATCATGCCGTTAGGGGCTCCAATTGGCAGCAACAAGGGGCTTTGTACAAAGGATTTTATTCAAATCTTAGTTGATGAAATCGATTTGCCAATTATTGTAGATGCAGGAATTGGCCGCCCTTCACAGGCATGTGAAGCAATGGAAATGGGTGTGGATGCGGTTATGTGTAATACTGCCGTTGCTACCGCCAATGATGTTAGCTTAATGGCAAAAGCCTTCAAACAAGCAATCGAAGCCGGTCGCGCCGCCTATCTTGCGGGTTTAGGCAGAGTATTAGACTTTAAGGCAGAGGCATCAAGTCCTTTGACCGGATTTTTGGAGGATTAGTCATGCAGCGAAAACGAGTCGATCATATGCAGTATATGGATGGAATGGAAGCCATCGATTCAGACATTATGGAAAAAGTTTTAGCCGCAAGAGAACAATATAACTATGAGCAATATACAAGCTATGATGTGGAAAAAACTTTAAACAAAGAGCAGCTTTCTCTTGAGGATTATCGAATCATTCTTTCCCCTGCCGCCCTTCCCTATTTAGAGGACATGGCAAGAAAAGCAATGTCCGAGACAAGGAAGCATTTTGGAAATTCTATTAGTCTGTTTACACCATTGTATATTGCGAATTATTGTGAGAACGAATGTGTTTATTGCGGATTTAAAGCAACAAATAAAATTAATCGGGCAACTCTTTCTTTTGATGAAGGCGAAGATGAATTAAAAGCGATTGCGGCGACTGGTTTAAAAGAGATTTTACTCTTGACTGGGGAATCTCGCCATAAATCCGATGTGGAGTATATTGGGAAAACAGTTAAATTAGCGGCGAAATATTTTTCGACAGTCGGAATTGAAATCTACCCGTTAAACTCCGATGAATATCGGTTTTTACAAAGCTGCGGTGCTGATTTTGTGTCTGTTTACCAAGAAACCTATAATACCGAC
>JAUZQA010000569.1 GCA_030705665.1 Bacillota bacterium | reverse complement strand
AATCCATTATGTCCAACAATGTTGTTCTTTCCTGAAAAGGAGCAATCATTTAATATTGATGATTTAATTTCTGAATTAAAAGGTAAAAAGATCTTGGTACACAAATTTAAAGGGGAACATGGATTTTGTGATCCATACTCTCCGAAATATAATAAAATATCTACACAAGAATCATTTAATATAATGATTGATTTTTTTCAAAATCATCAGGATTCAAAATAAGTTGTTATTCTACAAAGGGCCCGTTTGTGGAGCAACGAAAAGCCTACTTATTTACCAACTGGATATATCATTGATGCCCATGATACATTTAAATATATTCCAGTAGAGTAGAATAAAGAAGGCTATACAGTTCTATATAGATTCATTAGAAAGAGTGACCAATAAAAATCAGTCACTCTTTTGTTGCTCTTTCTTAATTCCTGTACGAACAATGAGTACATCACATGGAGCGTATCTAGCGATATTTTCTGAAACACTGCCCAAAAAGATACGTTCCACCGCATTAAGACCTGATGCTCCACAAACAATTAAATCACAGTTGGTCTGTTTGGCAGTATCCTTTGGAATGATATTCTTTGGAGAACCATATTCAAGTAGATAATCAACTTCTGAAACACCAGCATCAATAGCAACTTTTTTGTAGATTTCAAGCATATCAAATGCAAAACGTTCGGTAGTGTTTATAATGGTTTGGTCTAACCCTTCAAAAGAACCAAATCCTATTTTCTCGATAACATGGACTAGTAAAACCTTCGCATTATCTTCTTTAGCAATGTTGATAGCTTTTTCAAATGCCCAGTCTGCTTCCTGAGAACCGTCAATAGCGACTAAAATTTTCTTGTATTTAAGTCCCATTGTAATCTCCCCCTTACCTTAATTATACAATATTTTCAGAATTTAATTAGGTTACATCCGATCAATATATGGTATATTGTTTAACTAATATAAGTAGCTACATTTTTAAAAGATAGTCCCTTACTTTACTTCGGGTAAAGAGCTGGAATTTCTAAAAAAATCAATTTGAAACATTTTACACAAATCATAAAATTTAAATGTAGAGGATTATCCATTAATGAGGTATTCTCATTTTCGGCAAACACTAAATGACTATTTTTAAACAAAATAAAAAACCTTGATTTCTCAAGGTTTAGGAGCGTCCCAGAGAGGATTCGAACCTCCGACCTACAGTTTAGGAAACTGTTGCTCTATCCTGCTGAGCTACTGGGACATATTAAATTAATTCATTTTAAGGAACGCTTATTATTATATAGTTTTGATGGAAAAAGGTCAATAAAATATTTGAATAAAAAGTTGCCCCGAGATTTCGGGACAACTTTTTGATGTATATTAGAATTTTGCTTGGTAGTTTTCAACTTCCCAAGAAGATATAGAAGTACGGTAGCTATCCCACTCAGCTTTTTTCAAGGCAACATACTCACTGAATACGTGCTCTCCAAGAACTTCACGGCCGATAGTTCCTTCTTCTAAAGCTTCAACTGCTAATTCAAGGCTTCCAGGAAGGTTATCGATTCCGCGCTCTGCACGCTCTTCGTTAGACATGTGGAAGATGTCCTCGTCAACAGATGCAACTGGAGTTAATCCTTTGTTTACGCCATCAAGACCAGCAGCTGCAATCACAGCAAATGTTAAGTATGGGTTAGCAGATGGATCTGGACAACGAAGTTCTACACGAGTAGCCAATCCGCGTTTTGCAGGGATACGGATTAGAGCAGAACGGTTAGATGCAGACCAAGCTACATAGCAAGGAGCCTCATAACCAGGAACTAAACGCTTGTAAGAGTTTACTAATGGATTTGTTACAGCAGCAAAGTTCTTCACATTCTCTAACAATCCAGCGATAAATTGAGTAGCTGTTTCAGATAATTGAAGTGGAGCATTTTCATCAAAGAACGCATTTTGGCCATCTTTGAAGAATGACATGTTTACGTGCATTCCTGATCCGTTGATACCAAATACTGGTTTTGGCATGAAAGAAGCATGTAAACCAAATTGTTTTGCAATGGTTTTTACAACCCATTTATAAGTAGTTGAATTGTCAGCTGCAGTTAAAGCATCAGCATATTTGAAGTTGATTTCGTGCTGGCCTTCAGCTACTTCGTGGTGAGAAGCTTCGATTGTGAATCCCATTGCTTTTAAGGCACGATAAATTTGTAAACGAACTTTCTCGCCAAGGTCATGTGGTGATGGCTCGAAGTATCCAGCAACGTCATGAGTTTTTAATAATGGGCGTCCATCTTCATCTGTTTGGAATAAGAAAAATTCTAATTCTGGGCCGACTGAAATGGTGTAGCCTTGTTCAGCAGCCTTTGCCACTGTGTTTTTTAAAACGTTACGAGTATCTCCTTCGAAAAGAGTTCCGTCAGGGTTCTTAACACTGCAAAGGAAACGAGCTTCAGAATATCCATCTTCAACAGACCAAGGAAGTACAGCGAATGTATTTAGGTCTGGTTGTAGGTAAAGGTCAGATTTGTTAATTGGTGAGAAACCAGTAATGGAAGAACCATCAAACATAATTTTGCCTTCTACAGCATCTTCAAGTTGTTCAGCTGTGATGGTAACATTTTTTAAAGTTCCTTCAAGATCAACAAACTGCATATGAAGAAGTTCGACGTTTTTAGTTTCAATAATTTCTTTAATTTCTTGTAATTTCGTTTGATTTAAAACAGACATGTAATTTTTCCTCCCGTCGTGGCGTTAGGTTTCCTAACATCGCTATAAACTCATTATATTAATCTTTGAGAAGATGTCAACGATTTTTGAAAAATTTATTAATTTGTAAACTTCATTGTTTTAAAGTTTAACATAATTGATTTTTAAGGAAGTCAGGCAGCTGGTTGTTTTTTCTTCTTAAAAAAGAAGCGGGAATCTATGATATAATGTTTGTCGAAGATACACGAAATGAAGAATGCAAATGCTGGAGGAAATTATGGCTGGTTATACGCCGATGATACAACAATATCTAACCGTAAAGGCAGAATATCAGGATGCCTTTTTATTTTTTCGACTTGGAGATTTTTATGAAATGTT
>JAUZQA010000568.1 GCA_030705665.1 Bacillota bacterium | reverse complement strand
CCAAAAGGAAATACTTTAGATGAAAAATTTGTAACGTTCCAGTTGGAAGATAACTCAAAAATACAAGCCAGGATTTCTCCTGGCTTATTGCAGAGCGTCGAGAAACTATTTGTAAGAAGATACCCTAAATTTAATCATCGTACTCATGAAGGACATTTCCCGTATTTCCAGGCCTGGTTTTGTCCTTCGTATTATAAGGTCACCAGATATTTCTGGTTGATCTTATTTTTTTTGGTTTTATTATTTACGGTAGCCGGGGTAAAACGTTTTTGTCCGTGGGGGAGGGACCCCGTGCATGAAACAGTTTGCCCCCTACTTGCTTAAACATGATTTAGCTGGTTGAGACTATGATCTCGTATAACAGGCGAAGCTGTGATACTGCAAGGAGGATTTAGGGGTTACCGGCAAATGATTTTAGGAGGAGGAGATTAAGGATGAATCCAGTGGTTGGTCTGGATATCGCAAAGGGAGAAAGCCAGGTTCAAGCTTTCTTGGATAAAAAGAAACCTTACAAAGATAGTTTTAAAGTACCACATACCATTGAGGGGTTTGAGTATTTACGTAAATTTTTATACGAGATAGAAAAAATTACGGGAGTGCGCCCTCCATTGGTTTTAGAGGCGACAGGCCATTATCATACGCCTGTTGTTAGAAATTTTGAGGAGAAGGGCTACTTATTAATCATTGTAAATCCACTTATTTCACACAAGGCAAAAAGCTATAGTTTACGCAACGTAAAGACAGATAAAATTGATGCTCGACATCTCTGCGAGTTGTATTACAAGGAGGATCTAGAACCATATAAAAAACGGAGTGCCCAGCTTTTAAACCTTCGAAATCTTACAAGGCAACATGAGAATATAACAGGGATGTATGTTCAAACAAAACTTCAATTTCAGGCAGTACTTGACCAGGTTTTCCCCGAGTATTCAGGAGTTTTCGGCAATCTATACTCATTGGTTTCTTTATTTACTTTATTAGAATTTCCTACTTCCGAAGCAGTATTAGCCTCAAGTGAGGAATGTTTAGCAGGGAGAATAAAGGAACTATGTAAAAATAGATCATTGAACTGGGCAGAAACAAAGGCAAAGGATTTGGTAATTGCCGCAACAAAAAATCCGTTTCAGAGTAATATCTTTCGAAGTCATATTCTTGCGTTAGAAATGTACATTAATATGCTTTTAGAATACCAAAAGCACCTATCAACGTTAGAGGCCGAGATAGATGCTTTGGCAGAAGAAATTAATGAATATAAGATTATCCGAACAATCCCTGGTATCGGAAATAAGCTCGCTGCAACGATAATTTCTGAAATCGGTGAAGTTGATCGGTTTAATCACCCAAAAAAGCTCGTAGCATTTGCGGGTATTGACCCAAGTGTCCATGAATCTGGACGATTCAAGGGTACGGAAAATAGAATAAGTAAACGAGGCTCGAGTCGCCTCCGTCATGCGCTTTTTATGGCCGTGCAATGTGCCATTGTTCGTGATCGGAAACTAGCTGTCCCGCGAAATAGGAGATTACGTAAATTTTATGATCAGAAACGTGAAGAAGGAAAACCCTTCAAGGTAGCCATCATTGCGTGTGCAAATAAGCTGTTACAATGGATTTATGCAATTTTAAAAAGCGGTTCACCTTTCCAAGACATGGATTAAATTAAAAATGAAACCAAATGACGCAAAACCTTCCAAAATATAAAGTTGGGAAGGTTATTTGTCATGCACTTTTTTAGTATATCATGTTTAATTTTAGTTTTTTAATGAAAATTATTGACAACTATTAGCTGGTTTCATCGTGCTGATGACGGACATTTCCCATATTTCCCAGCCTAGTTCTGTCCTTCATCGTACTGATGACGGACATTTCCTGTATTTCCCAACCTGGTTTTGTCCTTCATCGTACTGATGATGGACATTTCCCATATTTCCCAACCTGCTTTTGTCCTTCATCGTACTGATGACGGGCATTTCCCATATTTCCCCGCCAAACTTCTCACTTCCAATATACGACAGTTTTATTGCGCTGAATTAGCAGCCATACCGCCATCGATACGGACGATCGTTCCGTCAATGAATGCCGATTTATCGGAACCTAAGAAGACCATTAAATCGGCAACTTCTTCTGGAGTGGCATAACGGCCCATTGGAACAGCAGCAGCAAATGCTTTTTTAGCTTCTTCAGCATGCTCTTCTCCAGCTGCATTTTTTTCAATTCTGCGCATCATATCTGTATTTGTAGCGCCCGGAGCAACTGCATTTACTCGTACGCCATAAGGGGCCATTTCTAATGCTGCAGATTTTGTAAGTCCGACAACAGCATGCTTCGATGCAACATAAACACTCATTCCAGGAGCCCCAAGCCATCCGCCGTTTGAAGCTGTGTTAACAACAGAACCCGATTTTTGCTCTTGCATCACACGAAGAACGTATTTTAATCCGTAATAGGCACCAAAGAAGTTAACATCCATCACAAATCGCAGGTTTTCCTCCGACTGGTCTGCGACCGTCGCATTGGCACCATTTACCCCAGCATTATTAATGAACACATCAATACGGCCATATTTTTCAACCGTTTTATCAACATAATTTTTCACTTGATCTTCTTTTGTCACGTCAGCAGGAACAAACATGATATCACTTGCATCCACTTGTTCAGAAACCCTTTTCAGCGCCTCTTCGTTTAAATCCACAAGTACAAGCTTTGCGCCTTCCTTCGCAAATGCTTTTGCTGCTGCAATACCGATCCCGCCTGCCGCCCCTGTAATTAAAACAACTTTGTCTTTTAACAACATACAATCATCCCCTAAATTTTTTTATATAGTAGTTAAAAGTATGTAAGCGCTTACTATTATTTGTAAGATAAATAAATTATTACCTTACAATATTATTCTATTAGATTTAATTTGATTGTGAAAGTAATTTGATTTGATTTGAAAAAAAGGTGCCTGCCCGCATAGGGGTCAAGCACCTCAGCTAATTATTTGTCATCTTTCATGGTAAAGACCTCTGAAGGCAGCTGTTCCTCTTCACCATTCGTTGGTTTGCGAAGATG
>JAUZQA010000567.1 GCA_030705665.1 Bacillota bacterium | reverse complement strand
TCACAATATAAAAAAATATAAGTATATATTTTTATCTCCAGAAATGCTTCATGTTGCTAACTTGCTCCGCATTTTAAAGACTATCAATATTTCATTATTTGTTATTGATGAGGCACACTGCATATCACAGTGGGGATATGACTTTCGTCCTGAATATTTAAAATTAGGGGAAATTAGAAAAAGCCTTGGAAACCCTTTAACATTAGGCTTAACAGCTACGGCTACAAACCAAGTACGAGAAGATATTATTTCTTCGCTTGGTTTAGTTAATGTAAAAAAGATTGTGTCATCTGTTGACCGTCCAAATATTGCTCTATACTTAAAACAGTTTGCAGATCTCCAGGAAAAGCAAAGTAAACTTATCGAGTTGGTGAATAATCTTCAGCCCCCCGGTATCATATACTTTTCTAGTAAAAAAGCGGCTGAAAAAACTGCCATACTACTTAAGGAAAATGGGATAAAAAATATAATGGCTTATCATGGCGGATTGGATCAGGAGCAAAGAGTTTTAATTCAACAGCAATTTATTCAAGGACAGTTAGACGTCATTTGTGCCACTTCTGCTTTTGGGATGGGGGTAAATAAAGATAATATCCGCTTTATTATTCACTACCATATGCCATTGCAAATGGAATCCTATCTTCAAGAAATTGGAAGGGCTGGGAGGGATGGTAACCCCAGCATTGCGGTATTATTACATTGCCCAGGAGATGAGCAGCTGCCGTTACTGCTAATAGAAAGGGAAATGCCAACAGAGCAGCAAATTGATTGGTTATTTAATCAAATTAAACAAAATGGAAATTCCATGAAGCTCGATGAAAACATAATGTCATTGGGAGGATTTACGGATACACAATGGCGGATTGTGAAGGAATTTGCAGGGAATCTTAATGAACAGGCTGATGACCTTGATAGAATAAAGGAAAACATTAAGGATTATGTATTCAAAAGAAATAAGATTAAGCTTGACAACCTTTTTCGGGTGAAAAAATGGATGGAATGCAATGATTGCAGACGTGATTTTATTCTTCATTACTTTGAAGAACAGACAAATCAAGATTTTGTAGAAAATTGTTGTGATCATTGTGGGGTTGAGCTTTCGACTTATAAAAAAAATGGTAGTAGGAATTCTTCTGAAATGAGTAAAGAAAATTGGATTGATTATTTAGCGAAAATTCTTTTAGTGTGAGTATAAAATATGAAAAATAATTATAGTGAAATGATCAACGGATTAACTGATAAAGAATTAATTCGCCACTTGTATCTTACCCAAATAATCTTGTTTGCACTATCCCTTGGATTAAGCCTATTGTTTTTTAAGGGCTTCACGTTCTGGCAGCAAATGAATTGGATGGATATCCATATTGTTACGATGGGATTGAGCGCTGGATTAATGGTGGTAATTATTGATTATTTTTTTACAAAGTATTTACCAAGTTCTTATTACGATGATGGAGGATTAAATGAACGAATCTTTCGTCATCAATCTATACTCCATATTTTTATTATTACTCTTTTTGTGGCATTTAGTGAAGAGATGCTCTTTCGTGGGATCATCCAAACAAAAATGGGTCTGATTCTGTCGTGCCTTGTATTTGCTGGAGTTCACTATCGCTATCTTTTTAATTGGTTCTTGTTTACTAATATTGTTTTACTAAGCTTTTTAATTGGTTTTATATTTGCTTGGACAGATAATTTGGCAGTTACGATTGTTATGCATTTTGTCATTGATTTCCTTTCTGGAATCCAAATAAAATGGAAAAATACAAACAAAGATTAAATACAAAGAAGGGTTGTTCCATGGGTAAAGAAGAACCATATCGCGATCAAGCTGACAAACTAAAACAAAGAATTGAGAAATATAGAGAACCTGATGATCCAGAGTCATCACTGCCGCCGAGAAGTGAATTACATCGTCATAAGAAAAAGAAAACAAAACTAAAATTGAAGTTTCCTTTACTTCGTTTATTAGTCCTGTTCTTTATACTTTTGCCAATCACCATTTTTAGTATCTATACTTATCTCGGAAATAAGCACATCGGAACATTAAAAACTTCAGTTCCAGCAAAAGGCTATGAAACTATTAACGTCGAAAAGTCAAATGGTGGCAAATAATTGCCTAACAATCAGAGAACAAACCAAGGCAGCAAACCGATCAAACATTGATCGGTTTTTTTCATATTTTTAAGGACAAGGTCATAAATATAATAATGAAACGGGGTGACGAAAATGGAATCGCCAATAAAATTACTTGATGATAAAACGGATCCGGCAACAAAGCAAATTCTTGAAAATGTGGTTAAAAGAAAAAGAAAGTTTGATTTGTATAAAAAACGTCATACTGTAACAATTTGGGTAACGATATCGATCGTTTCACTTTTCTTTTTATATTTATACCTATCCATTGCTACGAAGTACTCTTATTCTTTTGCCGCAATGTTTTCTGCCTTTGTTAAAGACACAAATAACCTAACATTTCTGGTCGCAACAGTTGGAATGTATGGATATATGAATTTGCTAAAAGGAAAAAAGGAAAAAGCTGAAAAAGAATTTCATGACCTTCGCTGTGAAATAGTTGACCGTTCCAAAGATCTTTGGAATAAGGAAGATGCATGGAAAAATCGCCATCTTGTTTTTGAAATGATGAAAAAAAATTATGATATCAACTTGTACCATGAAAAAAAATAAGAAGCAGTCGCAAGCTGCTTCTCTACCTAGAATATTTTTTTCTGATTCTGTTCTTCTTTTAATATTTCCACTGCCTCACGGAATCGCTGCGAATGAACAATTTCTCGTTCACGTAAAAAACACAATCCGTCATTAAGGTCAGGGTCATCACTTAGATTAATAAGCCATTGATAAGTGGCCCTTGCCTTTTCTTCGGCGGCAATATCCTCATAAAGGTCAGCAATTGGATCTCCCTTTGCCTGGATATAGGTAGCTGTCCAAGGTACACCTGCAGCGTTATGATAAAATAAAGCACTATCATTATTAGCGTAATGTTCACCCAGACCTGCGGCTTTAAGCTGCTCAGGAGTGGCATCTTTTGTTAATTT
>JAUZQA010000566.1 GCA_030705665.1 Bacillota bacterium | reverse complement strand
TAATCGTCCTTGTTTGTTACGGACAATTCCTTTCGTTCCCGAGCCTTTTTTGTCCGTAATCAGCCTTGTTACGGACACTTCCTTTAGTTCCCAGGCCTTTTTTGTCCGTAATCAGCCTTGTTACGGACACTTCCTTTCGTTCCCAGGCCTTTTTTGTCCGTAATCGGCCTTGTTACGGACACTTCCTTTAGTTCCCAGGCCTTTTTTGTCCGTAATCGGCCTTTTGTCACCGGAGTTCTAAGAATCGGCTGTGTATTACGCTAATCAAAATATGAATCTATCAAACAGAAACGTGGTGTACCTTCTTGCCAGGTGAGTAAATGTCCATGATATTCCAATGTCCATCTGTTGGCACTGGGTTATTGAGCATCGCTACGTCAATGACCACCGGCTTGTTGGCCTTGATGGCTTTTTCCAATGCAGGTTTGAATTCTTCAGCTGCTTGAATTTTAATGCCTTCCACCCCATATGCCCTTGCAATCGCTGCAAAATCTGGTGAGTACGGCTGATCATCTTTGGTAAACAAGGTTCCTAGAGTCGTACCGAAGTGGGCTTTTTGCAGGCCGGCAATCGTGCCGAATGCAAAGTTATTCATGATGACCCAAACAACTGGAATATTTTCTTCAAAAGCTGTGGCTAGCAACGCTGGGTTCTGTCCGAAGCCGCCATCGCCCACTAAAGAAACAACAACACGATCGGGTGCAGCGATCTTAGCACCTAATGCTGCTGGTGCCCCAAATCCCATTGTGCAGTAGCCTCCAGGAGTCAGGATTGAACCAGCTTCATAGATTGGGAATTGCTGACCGACACCGTTTTTATTCCAACCTACATCTGTTGTGATGATCGCATCTTTTGGAAGCACTTCACGCACCTCTTCTAAAATCCGCTGCGGCATCATTGGGAAGCAGGTATCTTGAATGTATTTTTGATTGCTTTCTTTAAACTCGCAGCGATATATTGCAATTTCTTCTTTAAGAGAATCTAAATGCGCTGGATGTAAACCTTCTGGAAATAGTTCTTTAGCAATGCGATTTAAAACAGTCAATGCTTGTTTTAAATCAGCTACAACTCCGATTTCAACAGGATAGTTTCTACCGATCTCGCTGGGATCGATATCAATTTGAATCAGCTTTGTTGGCGGGAAGTTGAATGTGTATTCTGGTTCCCATGAGCTGGAGTCAGCTTCGCCAAATCGCGTTCCTAAAGCAAAAATGTAATCGGCATTTAAGCATTTACCGTTAATGAATTTTGTACCCCAGAAACCAGTCATTCCTAATGTAAGTGGATGATCATCCGATACGGCGCCTTTTCCCATCAAGGAGTGGGCAACTGGAATATTTAAATGATCCACCAATTCTCTTAACTCTCCCGCGGCATCGGCCAGCATGATTCCGCCGCCAACATAGAACAATGGATGTTTTGCAGCAGCTAATGTTTCAATAATGTTCCTCGCTGTTTCATTGTCAATCGATGGTTTATGTAATGCTTTTGTATTGTGTTTTACTTTTTCAAACCAAGAAGTTTCTAGTTCCATTGAGAAAATATCCATAGGTACAGACACTAGCACTGGTCCAGGGTTTCCGCTAACCGCTAATTGAAATGCTTTTTCCAAAATTTCAGGGAATAGATGCGGCGAATCCACACGCCATGCCCGCTTGACAAAAGGACGGTAAATTTCGTATTGTGTGGCATCAGCATGTAAGTTTACTTCCTGGTGTGGATGCTTTCCGTAATAATGGGTCGGAATATCTCCGGCGATCACAACCATTGGGATCGAATCGAGTGCAGCATTGGCGACGCCCGTAGCTGCATTGGTTAAACCAGGACCTAGGTGGCTGAGAACGACGGCGGCTTGTTTTTTCACCCGGGCATAACCGTCTGCCATGTGGGCAGAAATTTGCTCATGCCGAACATTGATAAACTTAATGGAACTCGTTTCCAGTGCAGACAAAACGGCGATGTTTGTGTGGCCACATAATCCAAAGATGTGTTCGATCCCTCTATCTTCGAGGTAGGTTACTAATTGTCGAGAAATGAGTTCTTTCATCAAATTAATCCTCCCTAAAATCAAATAATATTTTGCCAAACTGACCTGAAAGAGCATCACTGTAGGCCTTTTCATAATCTTTTAATGCAAAAACGTTAGATACCACAGGTTTAATATTAAAATCTTCATCTGATAGGTATTCAACACATTTTTCGAAATCATCTGGAAAATTATAAATAATGGAACCTTTTAAGGTGATTTCATTTCTAACAATTTGCATTACCGAGAAAGTTGCTTCTGGTGCCAAGCCAATATAAACAATTGTTCCGCCAGGTTTTACAATTTTTAATGTTTGTTCAGCAGATGACCTAACTCCGGCAGCCTCTATGACAATGTTAAAAGCAGCTTCGGGAACATCATCAGGAAGCACAGTTTTCACTCCAGCAAACTCTTTACCCACTTTTTCTAGTTTCTTTTCGTTAATATCAATTGCAGTCACTTGTGCCCCAAGGTATTGCGCCAAAGCTATGGAAAGCATCCCTTCTGTCCCGCAGCCAATAACGGCAACCGATGTATCTTTTGAAATATTAATTTTTTGAAATGCATGAACAATTACTGCGAAAGGTTCAATTAATACTGCTCTTTCACTAGGTAATTGTTCAGGAATTGGTAATACAAACTTTGAGGAAATAGTAATTTCTTCTGAAAAAACACCAGTAATATTCACACCGAGAGATTGTTTGTTTTTACAAATATTTTTTCTGCCATTTAAACAATTTTCACATTCTCCACAGAATGTATTAGGTGTAACAACAACTCTTGTACCGATTGTAAACGGTGTGTTCTCTCCCGTTTCAATGATTTCTCCAACCAACTCATGACCGGGGACAAGTGGATACTTTGCATGCCCAAGTTTACCTTTGTACACGCCAACATCGGATCCACATATTCCTCCATAGATTAATTTTATTTTTACTTCATGTTCCTTAAGACTTGATGCAGTTGGTAATTCTCTTAATTCTAGTTCACCCGGATTTTTCAAATATAACCCTATCATCATCATCACCAC
>JAUZQA010000565.1 GCA_030705665.1 Bacillota bacterium | reverse complement strand
TACGACAAGAATCTTTAGAGGATGGATCGCACCTTGAATCTCAAAACGATATTCCTAATGAAAAAATGAACTCAAATTTTTTGAGTAAGCATTTTGAAAACTAAATAGTCATCTAGCAAAAATAAAACAGTCTGAATCAAAGAGATTAATAGATAGTAGATGGTGGAATAAACGAATGAACGTATGTGTATCAGCAGTTTAAAAAAGACTTTGCCATTGATGAGGTAAAAAGTTATTGAAATTACATACATTATTTTAGAAGTTGCGCATATTGATTAGCAACTTCTTTTTTCATGTTTGGTAAAACATTTTTTTTAGTATATTTCGTATGTTCATTCATTTTTCATATATTTCTGGTATAGTATTAATTTGTACGAAAGGAGAAAAAAATGAAGAAAATTGCCCGTCATCATTTGGTTTTTTTTGTTATTTCAGTCGTGTTGTTATGGATAAAAACATACATTGCCTATCGTTTGAATTTTAAAATTACAGAAGACAACAATATGCAAAAATTTCTCTTTTTTATCAATCCTTTGAGTTCTGCTCTTTTCTTTTTGGGATTTGCCTTTCTTTCCAAAAAGTATTTTAGGGTTGTATTAATTGGAATCGAGTTCATCCTTTCTTTTTGGTTGTATTCGAATATCGTTTATTATCGATTCTTCAACGATTTTATTACAGTTCCAGTTTTACTCCAGCTAGGTTCCAATGGCGGACAGTTGGGGACGAGCATCACAAGTTTAATGCATACTTACGATATTCTTTATTTTTCTGACACGATTATCATGATCGTACTTGCTTTTACTCTGTACCGCCAGGTGAAATTAAAATCGCGTAGAATGTTTCAATTTTCGTTTGTTTTAGCGATCCTTGTCTTTTTGATTAATTTAGGACTTGCGGAGAATGACCGACCAAACCTCTTGAGTCTCAATTTTGACCGGGGTTATTTGGTGAAATATTTGGGTGAATACAATTTTACCATCTATGATATCATTCAGAATATCGATATATCAGCTCAACATGCGCTTGCCTCCGGCGGCAATTTGACAACCGTTGAAAACTACCGGAATGCCAACTACACTCCTGCCAATCCCGCATACTTCGGGAAAGCCAAAGGTATGAATGTTATCTATGTTTCAATGGAGTCATTTTCAAATTTCATGATTGATTTGAAAATGCCTGATGGACAGCTTGTCACACCATTTTTGGATTCGTTGGCACATGATGGAGATACATTTTATTTCGATAATTTCTACCATCAAACCGGTCAGGGAAAAACATCTGATGCCGAGTTCTTAATGGAAAACTCGCTTTACCCAATGCCGCAAGGCTCAGTGTTTATCAGCAAGGCGCAAAACACTTATCAAGCCACACCTGCAATTTTAGATCAACAAGGTTATAATTCAGCCGTTTTCCATGGGAACTACATGACGTTCTGGAATCGGAATGTGATGTATAAGGGATTGGGATATGAAAAGTTTTTTGATGCATCTTATTATGATTTGGTTGCGCCAGACATCAAGAATTTCGGGATGAAAGATAAACCATTTTTCGCAGAAAGCATGCCAATGTTGGAAAACTTGAAACAGCCGTTTTATGCTAAATTTATTAGCTTGTCCAACCATTTCCCATTTGAAATGGACCCAGGAGATACCAATTTCCCGAAAGGTAACACTGGTGACTGGGCGGTAGACCAGTATATGCAATCTGCCCATTATATGGACGCAGCATTGCAACAATTCTTTACAGCTCTTAAACTGGATGGGTTCTACGATAAGTCAGTGATTATTCTTTACGGAGACCATAATGGACTTTCCCAACAAAATGACCCTGCTTTGGCAAAAGCATTAGGCGTTCCCAAGATCACGCCCGTAATGGATGAGAAATTATTTCAGCAGGTGCCATTATTTATCCATGTCCCTGGTGTAAAAGGCGGCGTTCAGCACCAAATGGGTGGCGAAGTTGATGTTCGACCGACACTCTTACACCTACTTGGAACCGATACAAAAAAATATATCGAATTTGGATCTGATTTATTATCTCTACAACATCGTGATTGGGTGGCCTTCCGAAACGGCGACTTTGTTTCATCCAATTTAATGCAAATTGGCGACAAATGCTATAATCCAACTACGGGTTCACTGGTTGCGGATCAAAGTGCATGTAATACGATCCACCAAAAGGTAAAAACAGAATTGCAAATGTCGGATTCGGTTGTCAACCAGGATCTGCTTCGGTTCTATACACCGTCTGGTTTTAAACCGGTCAATCCAAATGATTATCAATATTTAGGAGCGAAACAGAAAAAGTCGTCATCTTCTTAAACCAGAAAAGGGGATGTGACAAAACTCACCTCTAAATTGAAAAAGCCTGTCGGATTTTACGATGAGTAAAATTCCCACAGGCTTTTTCAATAAAATAAGGACAACTTCTGATAAATTAAGTTACCATTCCCAACCCGTTTTTGTCTTTCGCCGTACGATGAAGGACATTTCCCATATTTCCTAACCCGGTTTTGTTCTTCATCGTACCGGTGAAAGACATTTCCCATATTTCCCAACCCGTTTTTGTCCTTCACGGAACCGATGAAAGACATTCCCCATATTTCCCAAGCCGTTTTTGTCCTTCACGACACTGATGACAGATTATTTCCCTGTTTTTTACAAAAATAGATATAGAGTTAGGCTTTTTATATGAATCTTCTACAAAAATGTTAAGAAAATATTAAAAAATGCGCAGTTTCGTCGTTTTTCACCAATTTATGTATTAAACTAGATTAGTCCGAACAAATTTTACGTGAAAAAAGGTGACAACTGTTCATGAAAGGTAAAACATTAAAATATTCAGTGGCGGCTGCTTTTTTAACCTCTGCGATTCAAGCAACCCCTACATTTGCAAGTCCAATAGACTCACAAGTGTCACAAACAAAAGGGCAAATTTCCCAAACCCAAGGACAGATTTCTCAGACACAGGGGCAAATTTCGCAGACGCAATCCCAGTTGGATGACCTTCAAACCAAGATTATGAAAATGGACAACCAAATCAGCATAGAAATCGGCAAGAGCCAAAAAAT
>JAUZQA010000564.1 GCA_030705665.1 Bacillota bacterium | reverse complement strand
TTAATAAAAATGATTTGCCAATTGCATTTTTTACAATATTCATGGGTGAGACATCACTTGAGTCTATTTTTAAAAGTTTTTTCATGGAATAGATAATCATAGGGGTAAAAGGTCGGCTGGGTAACTTTGACCAAAACGAAAGGTTTTGTCTTAAATAGGATTCTAAATCGCTAAATGGGCTATCAGCAATGATAGCGCTAACATTTGGGTGTTCACATCCGGCAACAAGAGCTGTGGAAGCTCCCATGCTCCAACCAAGAAGGGCTATTTTCTCCTGTTTCTTTTCCTTTATTGAAAAATCAATTGCAGAAAATAGATCATGTTTTTCAAAATACCCGATTCCAGTGGTTCTTCCCTTTGATTTTCCTGCATTCCGAAAATCAAACATAAGTACGTTATAGCCGTTTTCCGAAAGAAATTTGGCAAGCAGTAACCCATCAATCCCCTCCATGGCACGTTCATTGGTATAGCCATGGGCTGTAATGACCACTTTATTATTTCTATTCGGTGTACAAGCGTCGATCCACCAGCCTGAAAGCCTCACTTTGTCTTTTCGGCTGAGGAATTCAATTTCTTCAAATTCAAGTCCGTATTCTCCCGGATTTTTTATGGTTCTTGCTGGAAAAGGATGCGTGAGATAGAATCCTACGGTAAGAGGAGCAAGCAAAAATAAAATGGGAGCGGCCAGAAAGGATTTCCAAGATAATTTTCTTTTTTTCCTCTCTTTCATTAACATCCCCTCCTTTCCCATGCGAATTAGATTGTTGATGTTGTTTTAGCTTATGCAAATGTGCATTATTTTGATAAAAAATATAGCCAATGGACAAAGGAGCAATTCATCTTTTCAACACGACCCATAAATAAGCCTCCTGTTTTGAAGTTAATTTACTTTTATCATTCCAAAAGTTAGCTGAACATGATGCAATAAAAAAATCAATATTGATTGACTAATCAACATATGTTTATAATTATAAAAAAGTCTTTCATGCCTTCAATCGTTAATGTAAATCAATTTGTTGATTATCTTTTGGAAAGATTGGTGAATTAGTAAGTGTCTAAGGTGGATAGAAGAATAACAAAAAGCCAAGAAGCAATAAAAAAAGCCGTTACTGAACTAATGTCTGAAAAAAGTTTTGACGACATTACCATTCAAGATATTGCTGACAGAGCAGATGTTAACCGTGGAACCATTTATCTTCATTACACGGATAAATACGATTTACTGGATAAAATGATTGAAGAACATATAAACAATCTCCGTGAACTTTGTCAATCGGCTTCTGAGATGACGTTTCAAGAAGGAAATTATGTCTGGTTTGAGTACTTCGAACGTAATTATTTATTCTTTTCGACGATGCTGGCGAGTAAAGGTGCTCCTTATTTTCGTAGCCGTTTTCTGGAGCTAATCGTAGAAGAGTACAAACCAGAAGTGGATACAACTGAAGGAAAGAATCAAGGTTTAAGCGAAGATGTTATTCTTCAATTTTTTGCTTCAGCTATCGTAGGGGCTGTGGAATGGTGGTTCAAGAATGAAATGCCTTTGCCAGCTCGCATCATGGCAGAACAAACTGGAGCATTGTTAGATAGGAATTTTGAGTAATACATCAAGGTTCCAATAGAATAAAAAACTGAGTCCATATCAATCCTGGACTCAGTTTTTTTCTAGGTCGATTCATTATATCTTAATGCATCGGCTTTTCCCACGCACCTCTGACCTCAACTTCGGTCTCTGCTGCTGCTATTTCAAGGTCACGGATTTCCTGCCCTGTCAAATAGATTTTGGCGGCTTTTATAGCATCCTCAATATGAGACGTTTTTGTAACACCGATAATCGGCACCGTCCCTTTCGCAATGGACCAAGCCGTTGCAATTTGTGCAGTGGACGCATTGTATTTACTGCCGATATCTCTCATTACTTTGATTAAGCCTTCAAGATTGGCAAGCACGTCTGCGTTAAATGCCTCGCCTCTTCTGGTGCCACTTGGAAGAGGGTTTTGCACATTGTATTTGTCGGTTAATGCTCCTTGTTCCAACACCATATAAGAAAAGAACACAATATTATTTTCTTTACAGTAATCAATAATTCCGGCTTCTTCCGATGAACGGTATAGCAAGCTATAATGGTTTTGTACTGCGGATATTTTTAGTCCTTCTTTTGCCAAAATGCTAGATGCCAATTTAATTTCTTCCAGATTATGATTAGAGACACCGGCATATTTCACCTTACCGCTTTTCATCAATGGAATCAGTTTCGGTGTCCATCTTTTCACATCTGCCGGATTGTGTATCCAATATATATCTGCATGGTCTACGCCGAGCCGGTTCAAGCTTCCTTCCAAAAGTTCCTCAACAGCGTTGTCATTATCACCCGCCATTCGTGGAGTGAATTTCGTTGAAATTAGTACATCATTGCGATCTTTGATAAAACTTCCCAAAATGGCTTCTGAAGCGTTCATACCATATACAGCCGCTGTATCCCATAAATTAAATCCGGCATCCATAGCTGCATCAAATACAGGTTTTAAATCCGCTGCTGTAAGCTGATTTCCGAAAACCGCATCCCCGCCATTTGGACCTGTCCCCCAGGACCATGTTCCAAGTGTAATCGGAGGGATTTTCTCATTTTGCAAATTGACTAATTTCATTTGAACTCAAACCTTTCTATTTTATTTATTGTTAATTAGCGGACTTCAAGCAAGTCAAGTTCAGGGTTCAAGGTATATGCCTCGTAATCCCTTGCACTTTGCTCAAGCTGCTCGTCAGTCAAGTGTTGCATTACTCCGTGTATTATAAATGGTGACAAATAACGTGTGCCAATCAAGTTGCTGGTTGCTTGAAGTGGTCGCAATAGCTCTTGGACAGTGTATTTAAAATGACCATCTGGTGAATAGTTTTCTTTAGGTGCGCCCGCAGAAACACAAATCAGCAGTTCTTTTCCATGCAACTTGTCCCCTTTGCTCCCATAAGCCCAGCCGTAGGTCAGGACTTCATCTTCCCATTTTTTCAGCAATGGAGGCGTGCTGTACCAGTAAAACGGAAATTGCAAAACGATGCGGTCATGCCCTTCCAAT
>JAUZQA010000563.1 GCA_030705665.1 Bacillota bacterium | reverse complement strand
GTCAGTGAAATTAGTTTAGGAAGTTGGCTTACATATGGTGGTTATGTTGAAGAGCAGAATGCCACTGCATCGATTGATAAGGCTTACGACCTTGGCATTAACTTTTTTGATACAGCCAATGTGTATATGCGCGGGGAAGCTGAAATTGTGGTAGGTAAAGCGCTTAAAAAATATCAGCGGGATTCTTATGTATTAGCCACAAAGGTATTTTGGCCGATGGGTGATGGCCCTAATGACCGTGGACTTTCACGCAAACATATTATCGAACAATGCAACGCAAGCCTAAAGAGACTAAATACGGATTATGTCGATATCTATTATTGTCATCGCTATGATAAGGAAACACCGCTAGAAGAAACACTACGGGCACTTGATGATCTTGTGCGACAAGGAAAGGTTTTTTATGTTGGCGTAAGCGAATGGACGGCTGAACAAATTACTGAAGCGGTTCATCTTGCTGATAAAAAATTACTTGACCGCATTGTCGTCAACCAACCACAATACAGCATGCTTGAACGCTATATTGAAAAAGAAGTGCTTTCTGTCTGTGAAAAGCATGGTATCGGACAAGTTGTCTGGTCACCGCTTGCCCAAGGGGTGTTAACAGGAAAGTATAAAAAAGGCGAAAAAGCCCCTGAAGGCAGTCGCGCAGCACAGGATAACTATAAATCCCTGTTTGGCCTGTTAACGGATGAAAATCTTGATAAAGTAGAACAATTAAAAGAGGTTGCTGCAGATCACAAACTCTCTCTTCCTACTCTTGCGCTTGCCTGGATTTTGCGTCAGCCGAATGTTGCCAGCGCCCTTGTCGGTGCTAGCCGCCCAGAGCAGCTTGAAGAAAACGTGAAAGCATCCGGAGTGAAGCTAAGCGATGAAACATTAGCTAGAATTGAAGATATTCTAAGGTAAAAACAATGCCTCTGGTTTTTCTCGCCAGAGGCATTGTCAGATTGTCGAGAAACTATTTGTTAGAAAGATTGGACTTCTGTCCATCATTGTACTCATGAAGGACATTTCCATTATTTCCTAGCATGGTTTTGTCTTTCATCGTACTCATGAAGGACATTTCCTTTATTTTCTAGCCTGGTTTTGTCCTTCATCGTGCTCATGAAGGACATTTCCCTTATTTCCCAGCCTGGTTTTGTCCTTCATCGTGCTCACGAAGGATATTTCCTTTATTTCCCAGCCTGGTTTTGTCCTTCATCGTTATGAAGGACATTTCCTTTATTTCCTAGCCTGGTTTTGTCTTTCATCTGTGTCCGCTTTAAAGACGACTAAATTAAATTTAGCCTTCTTTTGTCCAAAGATGTCCATTTCTCAACAACCAGGCGAAGGCGCCTCCTTTTTTAAATTGATTAAAAGCAATAAGTTTTCAATGTTAGAACTAAATATCCCAATCCGCCATACCCGAATAAAAGTTGGCTTAATGGGTAGTATACCTCTGTAAACATCAATGAGGTGATGGAAATGTCTAACATGATGAAACGAGAAGAAATGGAAACATTAAGAGAATTAATTAAAGACATAGATACGGCCATGCTGACTACGTTAACTAAAGAGGGTCTTGTTTCTCGTCCTATGAAAACTCAAGAAGTAGAGTTTGATGGTGACTTATGGTTTTTCACGAAGAAAGAGACTAATAAATATGAAGAAATTTTACATGATCAAGATGTTATTGTTGCTTATGCAGGTAAATCCTATGTTTCTGTCCGTGGAAGAGCGGAGATCGTTGAGGATTTAAACAAGAAAAAAGAATTGTGGAGCAATGCATATGAAAAAATTATGCAAACTTCTTATGATGATCCTAACGTTATCTTGATAAAGATAAAAACGGAAGCAGCCGAATATTGGGAAACCGATAATTTTACGAAGAAAATCGCCTTTCTCTATAAACGCATGACAGGGCAAAGTACTAAATCGACAGATATTAATGAAACGGTTGAGTTTAACAAATAACTGATTACAGCCATAAGAATATACCACTTCTGCCATGTTTTTTTTACTGGAATTTATCGATTCCCTTTCTTGTTCTTTTTTCAGCTCTACGGGCACCGAGAATCGTTATCAATGCTCTTAAACTCTAAGTTTTCATCTTTAAGGGCATTGAGACACTGGATCAAAGTCAAGTCCATTAAATTGTGTAAAAGTTTCAACAATGAAATTTCGACATGCTCAAAATTATGATTAGTGGACTACACTTATTTCGAATTTTCATTGAGGGGCGGGCCAGGGGTTGTAAAACTCCTGGCTTTACATCATTGAGTTTTACAACTGTTAAATGCCATGAATTTATAAATAATAAAGACGTAGCAAAATTCAATTACCTGATTTTATAATCATATTTTTAATAACCCACATAAAGTAATACATAGTAATTTATTTTTTGGGAGAGGAAGGATTATATGTCCGTTTTTAGCCCCCAGAAATTATCAGTAAACCTTATTCCACCTGCTACTTTCGCTCGACCAGTTGAAGGAAGGAAATATACTCTCACACATTCAGATATTACAGCCGAGTTATTTTTGGATATTGGATATGTGTACAACGATAAATCCATTGACCCCAAAATGCATGACGAAGTGTTGGCAGAATGGAAAAAAGATTCACATGGTCGTTTAAGTTTACTAGGAGCGGTATATGTAGATGGTGGGGAGTTCAGTCAAAAAATTGCTGGAAACCGTTTTAGTATATTCAAAAAAGAAATGGCCACTGCACTTAAAGGAATTGTCTATGGAGACCACCCCTTTTACGTATATTATCCCTTCCTCCTTAATGCACCCATCTTTATCCATTACCTATCTAGATATCCAGAATTTAGGCAGATTATTTATTATGGTACACCACGCCAACATTTGAACCAAATCTACCAAACTTCATTTACTTATGATACGGTTCACCGTGACCCTTTTTCTGTTCAAAATGGTCTGTTAGGCCGGCATATCGTACCTCCTGAAACCTTTATTGGCGGATAAACATATTTAAAACAAAACCCCAGGTCCCATAGGGCAGCGGAATTTTTAAATTGATTTAAAAATATTATGGTTTAGGGCTTTGGAACATAGGTTTTAGCAAG
>JAUZQA010000562.1 GCA_030705665.1 Bacillota bacterium | reverse complement strand
TGCGCTAAAATGCTATCAATTGCCACATGTTCTTCCTTTGTCAAAATATCCATACCAATTTTCAAAGCACCAAAAGCAGTAAAAAGATGAGTCCGCATGAAATTTGCTAAATTGAAATGGCTCTCAGGTGTCCGAACAAAGAGTGGACGACCTTGTTCTAATCCGGTGATATTTTCACCTGAGTAATAACCGTAACTAAGCAAACCGCCTCCATCCGGGTCGGCCTCCAAAGCTTTATTTAACATCACTTCGAATAATTTATCCGTTTCAACCTTCTGTCCCATTGCCTCGGAAAACTCACGGAACAATCCCAACCAAGCATTGATGTCACTTGAACAGTTATTCGCATGAACCATTGCCACAGGACTGCCGTTAGGTGTTGTGACCAAATCAATTTGCGGATATACTTTTGAAAGTTCATTCTCTAATACAATCATGGCAAAAACTGAAGTTCCCACTGAGACGTTTCCGGTCCGTTTCCTCACACTATTTGTGGCAACCATCCCTGTTCCTGCATCGCCTTCCGGCGGACAAATCGGTATACCCGGTTGTAAATTTTGTGATCTATCAAGAATTTTTGCTCCAATTTCGGTTAATTCACCTGCGTGCTCTCCTGAGATACATACTTCCGGAAGAATTTCTCTTAGGCTCCAGGGATAACCATTTGGTGCAATTTGTTCATCAAACTGTTTAACCATCGATTCATTGTAATCTTGCGTTACATCATCAATTGGGAACATACCCGAAGCATCCCCAATACCGATTTCTTTATTACCGGTTAGCAGCCAATGAATGTATCCTGCTAAAGTGGTAATAAAATCTATACGAGGTAAATGTTTCTCTTCATTTAATATTGCTTGATAAAGGTGTGCAATACTCCAGCGTTCAGGAATATTGAATTGGAATTTTTCCGTTAATTCTCTTGCCGCAGCACTGGTTGTTGCATTACGCCAAGTCCGAAATGGAACAAGCAGCTCACCCGTTTTGTCAAAAGCCATATAACCGTGCATCATGGCGGAAATTCCAATCGAACCAATTGTCCGAATAGTAATTCCATAATTTCGTTCAACTTCTTGCTTCATTTCACTATAAGCTGCTTGCAATCCTGTAATAATATCTACTAAGTTGTACGTCCAAAATCCATTTTCCAAGCGGTTTTCCCACTCAAAACTACCAGATGCGATTGTTTTAAATCTATGATCAATTAACACTGCCTTGATTCGAGTTGACCCGAATTCGATTCCAAGTGAAGTTTCTCCCATGGTAATCGCTTGTTTTATCTTTACTAAATTCGTTTTCACGTCAAACCCCCTCACAGATAACGGTTTCAATATAAGTATGCGCTTTCTTTTTCGCTTAATTTTATTAACAACTTCAGTATATTTTTTGTGCGTACATTTGTCAATAATCAAAAAAATATGTACTTATAATTTCTGCGAAATTATTATGTTTATTTTTTAAAACTACTATTAGTGTGATGCATGAAAAATTCAATAAATATCAAGAAGAATTATTGTCATTTGGTAACTTGTACGCAAATTGTTTAAAACGTTTTCATTCATTTAACTATATGATAAAATATGTACGTATGATTTTTAAATTGGATTGATAAAATTACAAACAGCTTACGAAGGAAGTGAGTTTGGTGAAACCAAAATATCAAGTCATCATTGATGATATAAAAAGTAAAATTCTTTCAGGAGATTATATCGTTGATCAACAAATTCCCACTGAATCTTTGATGCAAGAAAAGTACCAAGTTAGTCGGCATACTGTTCGGAAGGCCATTTTAGAATTATCGAAAGATGGATTTTTAAGAAGTGAAAAAGGATCCGGTACTTATGTCTGTAACCAATATCAAGCAAAATCTGGTGGGAATTCCAATAATAAAACGATTGGTGTCATCACGACTTACATTTCTGACTACATTTTTCCCTCTATCATTCGTGGAATTGAAGCGAGATTGAACGAGGATAATTATTCGTTGCTGCTAGCCAGTACAAATAATGATGTTGAACAAGAAAAAAAAGCTTTGGAGATGATGTTGTCATTTGGAGTGGTTGGATTGATTGTGGAGCCAACAAAAAGTAATCTGTACAATCCCAATATTGCTTACTACCTGTCGTTCAAGGAACAGGATGTACCATTCATCATGATTAATGCTTATTATGAAGAATTAGAGGTCCCTTTCTTTTGTCTTGATGACGTCCAGTCCAGTTATCTAGCAACAAAAGAATTGATATCAAAAGGGCACAAACAAATTGGACTGATTTCAAAAACCGATGATTTACAAGGAAAGTATCGAATGAAGGGGTATCTTAAAGCAATGGGGGAGGCCAAATTACGATTCAACCCGGAGCAAGTGCTTTCGTATACTACTGAGACAAAGCAGGGTCTATCTAGTAATTTGAAAAAATTCATAAATGAAAACAAAGATGTACTAACTGCTATTGTATGCTATAACGACGAGGTGGGGTTGGAATTGGCAAATGTATGCAGACAACTTAATATTTCAATTCCGGATAAATTGTCAATTATTGGACAGGACAATTCTTATATTGCCAAGAATGCCAATATTAAGCTTACAACCTTGACTCACCCACAAGAACAAATGGGACGTGATGCTGCTGATTGGCTTATAAAAAAGTTACAAGGAAAGAAGGATTTACCAAAGGAAACCTTTTACCAGCCGTTATTAATTAAAGGGGAAACTATAAAAGAATTAACATAACAATAAACTCGGAATTTTGAATATATAACCAAAATTCGTTCGTACGTGCTTATATGCCGTTAAACCTCGAAAAAAGTGAACTAAACTTCAATTGTTTGAAATATAACAATTGGAGTTCAGTAGTTTTTCTTATTTTCTGCCTTCACGACCTAAAAAAAAATACCTATCAAATATGTTTTAATAGGTATTTCATAATTGACAGGTTTAAACCTCTCGTTCAATTTTAAGCTTATTTGTTTCCTCAGGAGCTTTTTTTGTTTTTTCTTGAACATCCCTACGAGTTACTGATAAATACCCGACAAATATAGCAATTAGAATGGTCAAAATCACGCTGATTTTTCCAGT
>JAUZQA010000561.1 GCA_030705665.1 Bacillota bacterium | reverse complement strand
GAAGATTTACTAGCTAAGTCATTTGGAAATGAATATTTCCATATAATATTTCCAGATTGTTTATCGATTTTAGCAAGTTGCTCTTTAGAAGCAAAATATATAAAAGAACTATCTACAAGCGTATTTGAAACTAAATCTCTCACTAAATTATGTCCTGTCGACATAAAAAACGTTCCCGTAAGCAAACCTGCTGCTATTCCGACTGCATTTGCTGCTGCTGTTTCTGAGTAATCTTTCTTACCTGTTATTGTATTATAATCCCAACCTTTCCCGTTCTTTACATTTATTGCATGTAATCCAGCTGCAACCACGATTATGGTAGAATCATTAGTACAAAATACATTATTCCAACCATAATCCCTACTCAATTCCCTTTTCCAAATTATATTACCCTTTTTCAAATCAATTCCCTCAAGTTCATTGGAATAGCCAGTTGCTCTATATCCTATTCCTATATTATCAAAAGGGTTAACGTAATATATATTATTTTTTACTTCCCATTGTTCATTACCCGAATAAATATCGAGGCAATAACTTTTATTAGCAACGGTAAAAATCATTGTTTTACTGAATTGCTGCAAACTACTTGATTGGTAGTTGATCTTTTTACTCCATAAAAGTTTTTGGTTTTTTAAATCATATTGCAAAATATTACCATTATTATTCAGCCATTTCCCATTTTTACTTAATCCTCTCAATTGGACAGTTAAAAGTCCTGTAGTAGTATCAAGAAACATTTCATGAATCCTTTCAGGAAATGAGTATTCAATACCTTTTATATCAGAGCTATCAATAAGGCTTTTGCCTAAAATTATCTTATTACTTAATACCTGAGGTTGATTTTTTTGGCCAGAAGCCGTAATCGTAATCAAAAGAAAAAGTCCCAATAATATTTTTCTCATATTCATTAATTTATTCGCTTATTCGCTACCAGTATTGCTTTTATTATGTGCCCTAACTAATTGAAGGTTCTTGCAAAAAATAAAAATACGAATAAACTGTACAAAACAAGCGATGAGTATGGATTTTTCAAATAAAATTTTAGACAGGAGTTTATGCAAACGGGTGTATGAATCTTTGCTCGAATATTACATTAATGCCCAATCCGCCAGCTGAGGAGAGAGGTTCTCTAATGACTATTTCAAAAGTACCGGGTTCTTTTTATACTCAAAGATTAATTTCAAAAAATCTGATCACTTCCTAAGTAAGTGTTGACACGTTCTTAATTAACATCACAGTTTGTTTTGCGTTGGCGGCTCTGCCGGGAAAGCCATGTTTTATCACGAACAAAACCATTGGTTTTTAATGATTTCATCTTTGCCGATAGTCCCCAGCCCTGCAAAATTCACAAAACTTCAAAGGACGATTAATCAGCCTGACTTCAAAAAATATCAAAAAACTTATTAAGTACCTAAACCCATAGCCTGCGGTTGTAGTTCAACACAGGATCATCGCCGGGTCTTGCAGACTGCTCAGACACCTATTTGTTGGTGGCTGGTGTTTATAATTCATCATTTAAATTTCCCCAAGTCTTCTTAATTCCCAGAAACATTTTGCAGTTGCGGTTATGTCGGCTGCTGCATTATGCGCTTCATCAAAGCCAGTTTTGAATAACTTATAATGCAATTCTGAAAGTTTTGGCCATTTATATCCATAAGGTCCATTAATAGCACAGAAATTTGTTGTTCTTTCCATTGTACAAATTTTATTTTTCGAAGAAATCAGATTCCGCATGCCATTTCTTAAAAGTAGGGTACAGACCTATTGTGCTCTGCATGAGCAATCGTGCACACTTATCGTAAGTTTTAGAAAAAAATAAAAATAAAAATAAACTTTACAAAGTAAGTGATGAGTATGGAAATTTTCCCGGAGGATGAAAATCTCCTATGTGCAGGGGTGTGCCTGTAGCATTATCCGCCAACCGGCGGATGGTGTGAGAGCTTTTCCGATAGGTTTTAGTCTATCGGCGGGCTACGTTTATGGGCCGTAGTTATTGTCCGAGACTGATTTTGAAATGAGGCAGTTCAACTTGTAACAACACTTTTGCTTGTAAAGCATTAAATACTTTCATTAATGTCTCAATGGTAACATTACTGGTATTATTTTCAATTCTTGAGATTTGAGCTTTTTGCACGCCAATTAGCTTCCCAAGTTCTTCCTGGGTCAATTTCCGCTCCTGTCTTGCCTGTTTAATAGCGTGACCAATCATGTCTATTTTTAATTCATATTCAAATCGGTCCCGGTTCGGAGTGCCAATTTTACCGATAAGTTTGTCTTGAACTTCGTCTAATGTATGCGTTTTCATTTTTTCATTTTATTAGTGATTTCTTTGTCTTCAAAATATCGTAAACGAACTTGCTTTGCTTTCTGGATTTCGTTGTCAGGAGTTTTACTGGTTTTCTTTACTATTCCATGAGTTGAAATTACAAGTGTATCTCCGGAATTTGTCTTATCCCAAAATGCGAATAGCCTGTAGTGCAAGCCTTGATAAAGGGTTCTGAATTCCCAGATTTCGTCTTTTAACTTTTTGAAAAGTTCAGGATCTTGTTGTGTCTGGTCCTTACGAATGTTAAAAATGATTTTTTCGTAGTGCTTCTTTTCCAGATTACTGAGAAATTTAAAAGCTTCATCTAAAAATATAACGTCAAAAAATTTGTTCATTCATTTAATTCTTGACAATACAAAGATAGGCAAAAGTTTCATTATATGGAAACTGTTTTCAGAATGAGTTTTTTCACTTTGGACAATAACTTATCGTAAGCTTTTGAAAAAGATTAAAATACAAATAAACTTTACAAAGCAAGCTAAGCTGTCCTTGGATTTATTTGTATCTGTCCTCCAATTGCTCGCAATACTTTCATAATTGTCTCAAATTGAGGTTTTGCTCCATCAGATAAAGCTTTGTATAAACTTGGTCTGCTTAATTCTGTTTCTTGAGCAATTTTTGTCATCCCGATTGATTTTGCAATATGCCCAATGGCTGTAATTACATCTGAATCATTTCCTTCTGCCAGGACAGTATTCAGATATTCGGCAATCATTTCGTTACTCTCTAAGTAATCGGAAATATCAAATTTTG
>JAUZQA010000560.1 GCA_030705665.1 Bacillota bacterium | reverse complement strand
GGAAGGGATAATCAAATTTCGGCGCTATTTAGAGCTTTTTTTACCAAAGTTAATCAGTACCTCTATTATTCCTGCTTTAGTTTGTCTTTTCATCTTTTTTGAAAATATTCGCTCAGCCATTATTTTAATTATTGCTTCTCCAATCTTGATTGTTTTTATGATTATTTTAGGATTAGCAGCAAGAGAAAAAGCAGATCGTCAATATGAATCCTATCAAATGTTGTCTAATCATTTTGTAGATTCTTTAAGAGGTTTAGAAACCCTGAAGTATTTAGGCTTAAGCAGACAGCATATTGAAAAGATCCAATACGTCAGTGAAGAATATCGAAAGTCAGTTATGTCCACATTGAGGATTGCTTTTTTATCAACGTTTGCCCTCGACTTTTTTACGATGCTTTCAATCGCGACAGTGGCTGTTTTTCTTGGTCTAGGTTTAATAAACGGCACAATGGATCTGAAACCTGCTTTAATCATTCTGATCCTTGCACCAGAATACTTTTTGCCGATTCGTGAAGTTGGTGCAGACTATCATGCAACCCTTGATGGCAAAGAAGCAGGCAAAAAAATACAGGAAATTTTGGCTATAGAATCTGCCAAACAAGTTCAGGATTCTGTCCCCGTTTGGCGGCCAACAAGTATTTTTACTGTAAAAGATATGAGTTATCGCTTTGAGGAAAATGGCAGCAATGGATTGGAAAATATAAATTTTACCGTTTCAGGTACCAAAAAAGTCGGGATCATTGGTGCAAGTGGTGCCGGTAAATCGACCTTGATTGATTTATTAAGTGGTTTTCTGGATGCAACTGAGGGAGAATTCTTGATCAACGGTAATAAGTTGGAAAGTCTTGCCCAGGAAGATTGGCAAAAGCAATTAACGTATATCCCGCAACATCCATACCTTTTTTCTGATACTGTTTTTAATAATATCCGCTTTTATTTTGAAAATGCAACAGAAGACGATGTGAAGGAAGCTGCTCGAAAAGCAGGACTAATGGGGGTAATTCAATCATTGCCAGATGGGCTGAAAACGAATGTGGGGGAAGGCGGGCGAACACTAAGCGGCGGCCAGGAACAGCGGATGGCAATTGCACGGGCATTTTTAGGGAATCGCCCAATACTTTTATTGGATGAACCAACTGCCCACTTGGATATTGAAACAGAATATGAATTAAAAGAAACCATGCTAAAGTTGTTTGAAGGAAAATTGGTTTTCTTTGCTACCCACCGTCTTCATTGGATGCTCAACATGGATGAGATATTGGTCTTAGATCAAGGTAAACTGGTTGAAATGGGTTCACACCAACAATTAATGGAGAAGCAAGGCTTCTATTTTAATCTTGTCAAGTCACAATTGGAGGGGTTCTGATGGAGAAGCAAAAGTGGATCATCCCCTATTTAAAGCAATATCGCGGGTTGTTTGTGCTGGCTATTTTCCTCGGGGCACTTACCATTCTGTTTGGCGGAGGATTGATGTTTACTTCCGGCTATTTAATTTCAAAAGCATCAACGAGACCGGAATCGGTACTAATGGTATATGTTCCGATTGTTGGTGTTCGGACGTTTGGTATTGGCCGTGCTGTCTTAAGCTATGTAGAAAGATTAACAGGCCATCAATTTGTTCTGAGGATTCTTTCTAATATGCGTGTTCGCTTATATAAAGTGCTTGAACCGCAAGCAGTTTTACTAAGGTCAAGATTTTTAACTGGGGATTTACTTGGTGTTCTTGCCGATGATATTGAAAACCTGCAAAACTATTATTTAAAAACTCTTTTTCCAGCAATTGTTTCCCTTGTTATTTATACCGTTATCATTATTTGTGCAGGGCTCTTTTCAATTCCATTCGCGATTCTTTTTGCCGTTATGATTGGGTTATTAACTTTTGTTGGACCCATTCTTTCATATTTATATTCGAAGGCGAAAAATGAAAAAATTAAACAAGGCAGACATCAGCTTTACCAACAGTTCACAGATGCTGTATTTGGAATTAGTGACTGGATATTCAGCGGAAGATACTTAAATTTTATCGAGCGGTATGAAAAAAAACAGCAAGAATTACTAATAGTAGAAACGAAACTTCATTCTTTTGTCAATTGGCGTTCTGTTTTAAATCAAATGGTGCTAGGGATAATCGTCATTATAGCGATTTATTGGGCTGATGATATGACAGTAAACGGGAAAATCCCAGGCACCTTTATTGCAGCATTTGGTCTTGTGATGATGTCATTATTAGAATCCTTTTTACCTCTTTCAGAGGCGGTAAGTGAAGCTTCAAGCTACCAAGATTCAATCAAGCGCTTGGAAAGTATGGAGACAAATGAATCAGCCCCGTGGATAGAGCTAGAGGAACAAGATGAAAAGGGTGTGTCAGAAGTAACGATTGAATGTAATCATGTTTCTTTCCATTACGATTTAGCATCACTGTTAATAAATGATTTTAGCTTAAGGGTGGCACAAGGTGAAAAAATAGCGATTTTAGGACCTAGCGGCGCAGGAAAATCAACTTTATTAAAAATGATTCAGGGTGCCCTTGAACCAACCAGCGGTGAAGTTCTCTTAAATGGAAGGAAGGCCAATGAAATTCAACGATCGATCCCAAAAATGCTTTCGGTATTAAATCAAAAAGCCTATCTATTTCATACATCTGTTTTGAATAATATCAGACTTGGAAATCCCGAAGCCTCGGATGAAGAAGTATATGAAGTGGCAAAAATGGTTGGTTTGCATGAAATGATTAAAAAACTGCCAAATGGGTATGCCACAAATATGAAAGAGACCGGGCAGCGCTTTTCCGGGGGAGAGAGGCAAAGGATTGCCTTGGCACGTATACTTTTACAAAAAACCCCCGTTGTCATTATGGATGAGCCCACTGTAGGACTTGACCCGATTACCGAAAATAAATTATTGAACACTATTTTTAATACCTTAAAAGGGAAAACAATTATTTGGGTTACCCACCATTTAGCAGGTATGGATAAAATGGATCGAATCCTTTTTATGGATCAAGGGAATATTACTATGTCTGGAAGCCATCAACAATTACTAAATGTAGAAAGATATAAACGGCTTTATGAATTGGATCATC